>JAIDOO010000072.1 GCA_029063275.1 Clostridia bacterium | reverse complement strand
AGCCGTGCGTGCCGCCCAAGGCACAAGTCCCGACTCGTCCACCAAAAGCTCAGCGGCAACCTTTGGGTTGCCGCTGAGCTTTTGGTGTAATAAGAGAAGCGGAAGCGGTTTGTGTGAGCAAACCGCCCCGTCGTACCGAAGCCCGACAGGGCTTACTCGTCCATCTGAAATGTGTGCGGCGCAAAATGCGCCGCACCCTTTTTTGCTTTAAAACAATTGACAACGGCGAATAATTATATTACTATTAGTAACACGGAGGAAAGGTATGGACAATATCATTTTGGGCTTGTTGCTTTTACAGCCCCGTACGATTTATCAGCTGCGCAAGCGTATAAACGAGGGCTTGAATTTAATGTATAGTTGCAGTACGGGGAGCATACAAGCCGCCATTAAAAAACTTTTGAAAAACGGTTATATTGCCGTTGAAGAAAAAACCGAAAACGGAAAGCTGAAAAAAGTGTTCAGCATAACCGATAGCGGAAAAGAATGTTTCAACGCTTGGATAAACAGCCCTATTGATAATAGTGCGGCTAAAAATCCCGAACTTACAAAAATTTATTTTATGGGTTTTTCCGATAAGGAAAGCCGTGCAAAGGTTATTGAAAATCACATCGCCGATTTGAAAAAAACATATTCGGTATTAGAAAAAATTTGCGACGACGGCGAAAAAATAGCAAGCAAAATGCAAGAAAACGATATTTTATTTTATCAGCTTCAAACGGCGAAATACGGGCGCGATTTAATGAAATTCAATATAGAGTGGTATACCGGCTTATTAAAAAATACAAAAGGAAATTAAGATGAAAACTTTATACCTTGAAAATTCACCGATAGCTTACTATATCGATGACACGGCTGACAAAGAATGGGTAGTGTTTATACACGCCGCATTTGTTGACAGCAGAATGTTTAAAACACAGTTTGAGTATTTTTCGGGCAAGTACAATCTGCTTGCCGTCGATATTATCGGGCACGGAAACTCGATTCGCACGGGTAAGGGCGACTGTATAGAAAAAACGTCCGGTTGGATAAACGATATTTTTCAAAAGCATAATATACAGTCCGCACACTTCGTCGGGGTTTCGTTGGGCGCGGTTTTTATACAGGATTTTGCCAATAAATACGAAAGTAAAGTTTTATCGCTTGCCTGCTTCGGCGGGTACGATATAAACAACTTCGATACCAAACGGCAAAAAGCCAATTCCAAAGGTCAATTGCAAATGATGCTGAAATCGCTGTTTTCTATCAAGTGGTTTGCAAAGGCAAATAAGAAGATTTCCGCTTTTACCGCAGAGGCGCAGACGGAATTTTATAATATGAATATCCGATTTAAAAAAAGTTCATTTATGTATCTGGCAGGGTTGCAAAAGCTCGTAAATAAATATCCGAAAAAGAATCGGAAATACGAATTATTGGTCGGTTGCGGCGAACACGATATTCCTATGGAAATCGAGATAGTCAACGAATGGGCGGAAAGTGAAAATTGTGCCAAAGCAATACTGCAAGGGGCGGGGCACTGCGCAAATATGGACGTGCCCGGAAAATTTAACGCCTGCCTGGAAAATTTTTGGCAAAAATGCCGTGCGGTCGAAAGCGATATGTAGTTGTCAAGTTGAAAATTTTGTGCTATACTGCTGTGTAATTTATCGTAACGGGTGAAAAAATGACTTTTTACCAGGAATTACAACTCAATCAGGCAGGCTCAAAATCCTACATAAAAACTTTTGAAAGGAAGAGGGACAAGTTAAAGCACTGGGCGATTTTTGTGTTCAAAATTTTACTCACGGTCGCCTTTTCGTCAGGGTTTGTAATTTTGTTCGGTCTGATATTCGGAATGGAAAATTGTCTTGCGGGACTTGTCGTTCTTCTGAGTATTCAGGCTTTCAGATTTTCAGACTTCGGTATGAAAAATTCTCATTCTATCATATCGATTTTTATAATCTACGCAATTCTTGCGGGCGGACCAAAGCTGTCCGTTATGCTCCCCGTCGGCTGGTCGTTCTGCGTAAACGCCGTTTGCATATTCTTTATAGTTTTGTTCGGTTGCCGCAACGTGAGGTGCTTCAACCACGCAACCCTGGTTTTGTCCTTTCTCTTATTGCAGGGCTCGCCCGTTTCGGGTATGTCGTACATAAAGCGCTTAATCTGCCTTGCAGTGGGCGCGGTTCTGACCTCGTTGGTGTTTTTCCGCAACCACAGGAAAAAGAACGAGTGCAAGGACGGAATAGTCCAGCTGTTTACGGGCTTCGTTCTTACGGACGAGAGGACGAGGTGGCAAATCCGCTTTTGTATCTGCGTTTCCTGCGCGGTGCTTGTATCCACGCTATTCGGCGCGTCCAAACCCGTGTGGGCGGGGATAGCCGCAATGTCGGTTTGCTCGCCGTTTAAAAACACAGTCGGCGACAGGTCAAAATTCCGTGTTCTTGGCAACATTTTCGGTTGCTTTATGTTCATTGTTTTCTATTTGCTGTTGCCAAAAGAGCTGGTT
>JAIDOO010000071.1 GCA_029063275.1 Clostridia bacterium | reverse complement strand
GAAGAGGCGCAGCGCGCGAATTTAATTTTAAAGTACTGGGAAAGATACGACGGCTTTTGCCAGGATATCGAAAGCGACGGTGCTAAAATAAAGGCTATCGAAAGTAATTATAAATTCGGTATCCCGACCCGTGAAGAGATTGAAAAAGTTTCAGCCCATTTAGAAAAAGAGGCGTTTCTCAAAGCAAAGCTTTCGCAACGCACCTTTGACGAAACCGACGAGGCAAAGCTTAACAGACTTTATGAAAAGTTCTCTGGCGGAGTACCCGAAGAGGAAGAGCTTAAAAGGATTGAAAGCGGGATTCAGACCGCCGCCGCGCTGGACGCGGAAATCAACCTTGCAAGCGGAGGCGAGCTCACCGAAAAACAGATAAAGCTGCGGCGGATTTTTGCCGCAGGTACCCCCGGGGAAAAGGAAATCGAAGCCGTCCGAAAAAAGGTAGAGGATTATAAAGAGGCGGAAAGTAATTACAATATGCTTCCCGCTGCCGCTCCGCAAAAAAGTATCGGTAAAAGCGCGGCGCTGTATCTTATTTTTGCGATAGCTTCCGCACTGGTTTTAGCGGCTGGGATAGGCGTGGTTTTCGTAAATACTCTGGCGGGAATTATCGTTGCCGTTGCGGGTGCGGTTTGTCTTTTAATCGACGGATTTTTGTACCTCAACAAAAAGCTTACAAAAGCAAGCGTTTTGACGGACAGCCCCGAGCGGCGCGCACTTTACGAAAAAATTACCGCTCTTTCAGACGGCGTAAAGGCGTTTTTGCTTCCTTACGGCTACTTTTCCTCTAACGGGATTGTGTTTGATTTTTTAACCTTCGAGGAGGACTTAAAAGCTTATACCGCTATGATGGACGCGGAAAAATCAAGCGGCGAAAAGCTTGAAAAAAAATCCGCGCAAAGGGCGGAGGCGGAAAAGGAAATAAAAGAATTTTTTGCCGCTTACGGCTACTCTGGAAGCTATTTAACCTGTCTTTCTTTACTGCGCGGGGATATTGCCGAATATGAAAATCTATCCGACAGAAAGCGCAAATCTGCGCAGAACACCGACGAGATTGAAGATAAAATCCGCGAAAACGGCGCGGCGGTTACCGCTTTTTGCCAAAGCTATCATTTAAGCGGCGAAAGCCTGCGCGGGAGGATTAAAGAAATAGCAGACGACGTGAAAAGTCTTAAAGACTTGCGCGAAAAGGTTGCCGCGACCAAGGAGCGCGCCGAACGGTTTAAAACGGAGCAAAAGCTGACCGAACGGCCCAAGGGCGAAGTTATCGATTCAGAGGGACTGAACGCCGAGCTCAACGCTTTGCGCGGTGAAACCAACAGGCTTTATATGGAAATCTGCGGCGACGAGTCCGAGGCGGAAAAGCTTGACGGCTATCTTGCGGACAAGAGCGCGGCGGAGGAGGCGCTTGACGGGTACAATAAGAAGTACGCTCTTTTATCCGCCTGCATAGAATGCCTTAAAACCGCAGAAGAGAATTTAAAAGAAAAATACGTAAAGCCCGTGCGCGACAAGTTTATAGATTATTCCGCCCTGCTTGAAAAGGCTTTGGGTGAAAAAATCACTATGAACCGCGATTTTGAAATATCGTTCGAAAGGAGCGGAAAGGAGCGCAGTGAAAAGCATTTCAGCGCGGGACAGCGCACGATATGCGCGTTCTGTTTCAGGCTTGCGCTGATATGGAATATGTACGAGGGCGAAAAACCGTTTTTGATTTTGGACGACCCTTTCGTAAGCCTTGACGAACAGCATCTTAAAAGGGTGAAAGAGCTTTTAAAAGAGCTTTCGAAAAAGATGCAGATTATATATTTTTCCTGCCACGACAGCAGGGCTATGTAAAAAAATAACGGCGCCGATTTCGCGTTTGCGAAGTCGGCGCCGTGCGTTATTCCTGACAAAGAATATAATTCGCATCAGCGTCCAAAATTTTGCAAAGGTTTGCAAGAGTATCAAGCGCAGGTAATTTGCGCCCTTTTATATAGCTGCAAATTTGAGTGGGTTTTATATTAAGTTGTTTTGCGATTGCGGTTTGTGTCATACCGCTTTGCTGTATTGCTTCTGCAATTCTTGATTGTATTTGTTCAAGTGTTACCATACAAACCCTCAATAAAATATTATGCAAATATTTTACCTTATAGGTCAAACAATAGTTGACATATGACCCATTGGGTCATATAATAATATTGAGTTGAAGTGTCAAGTGCCAACCAAAAGAGGCGGGGCGGCTTCGTTTATGAAGCCGCCCTGCCTTATATTTATGTTATTTGTTTTTAATTTCTCTGCCTACTAACTCGTCAAGTGAAATGCCGTAGTAATCTGCAAGTTTTACACATTGCTGAATATTGGCAATACCTTTATCG
>JAIDOO010000070.1 GCA_029063275.1 Clostridia bacterium | reverse complement strand
TTATATGACTGTCTTCAACCATATTTACATCTTGTTTTTCTACCAATTCTTTATTTTGTTTATAATTGCTAGGTGCCTTTTAGTAAGGTGTGTATTGGGACGAGGCGTAAAGTTACTGAAAAGTCCGTTTTTAAAGCTCACGGGACAGATAATTTACGCTGACAAATGTAAGGGCGCGACCCTTGCGACTAACCGCGGCTTTTCACTGCGCCAAGATTTTGGTGTTTTTTTATCGGGAAAGCGCGATACACACGGATAAGTTGACACAAATGCAGAATTTTTTGTTAGGATAAAAAAGGAGTTATTGACATGGCAGGACAGAAAATCAGAATTAAACTTGCAGCTTACGACCACGAGCTTGTGGACCTTGCGGCTTCGCGCATCGTTGAAACGATGAAAAAGAGCGGCGCGAAAATTTCGGGACCCGTTCCCCTTCCCACCGAGAGAGAAATAGTTACTATTTTGCGCTCTCCCCACAAATATAAGGACAGCCGCGAACAGTTCGAACAGCGCACCTACAAGCGCATTATCGACATCTACACCCCCAACGCGAAGCTTTTGGACACCGTTCATCTTCCCGCGGGCGTTGATATAAAGATAAAGCTGTAATTAGTTACATTATATATAATATGACAATACAGATACTTTAATGTATCCGCAGACGACGACATTAAACTGTATAATTTAATGATTGCGCCGAAAAACGCAAGGGCGGATTGATTTCGACCGTTAAGCGTTTTACGACAACAGCAATCTCGCGGCAAAGATTTGCGTGAACAGTTTGGGCGGCGGAACGGCGGGACGCGGTATCTCAAAATATAAAAAAACGGAGGAACTTTATCAATGAATAAAGCAATCATCGGACGTAAGGCTGGTATGACCCAGATCTTCACGCCGGAAGGGAAAGTGATTCCCGTAACCGTAATCGAGGCGGGTCCCTGCCCCGTGGTGCAGATCAAAACTGTTGAAAAGGACGGCTACGCCGCATTGAAGCTCGGTTTTGACGAAGCAAAGGAAAAAGCACTTTCGAAACCCGAACTGGGTCAGTTCAAAAAAGCGGGCGTAAAACCCTGCAAGGTAATGAAGGAATTCAGACTTGACGACCTTTCCGCTTACACGGTAGGCGGCGAAGTGAAAGCGGACGTTTTCACCGCAGGCGACAAGGTTGACGTTCACGGCGTTACCAAAGGACACGGCTATTCGGGCGTTATTAAAAGATGGAACCAGCGCAGATTGAAGGAAACGCACGGCGTGGGTCCCGTACACAGGGAACCCGGTTCAATGGGCGCAAACAGCTCCCCTTCAAGGGTATTCAAGAATAAGCACCTTGCAGGACAGTACGGCGTTGAAAACGTAACCGTTCAGAACCTTGAAATCGTCAGGGTAGACGTCGAAAGAAACTGCTTGCTTATCAGAGGCTCCGTGCCCGGAGCGAACGGCAGCGTCGTTACCATAAACGACACCGTTAAATAAGGAGTACGCATATGCCTAAAATTAAAGTATACAAGATGGACGGCACTGAAGCCGGCACGATGAATTTAAGCGAAAAGGTATTCGGCGCCGAATACAACGAGCCCCTCATTCATCAGGCAGTCGTAACCCGCCTTGCCAACGAAAGACAGGGCACGAAATCGACGCTGACCCGCACCGAAGTAAGGGGCGGCGGCAGAAAGCCTTGGAGACAGAAGGGTACGGGTAACGCCCGTCAGGGCTCTATCCGCGCTCCCCAGTGGATAAAGGGCGGCGTGGTATTCGCTCCCAAGAGCCGCGATTTTTCAAAGGATATGAACAAAAAGGCAAAGGTTGCCGCTTTGATTTCAGCCCTTTCCAAAAAGGTTGCGGACGGCGAACTCGTAGTTATCGAAAGCCTTGCGGTTAAAGACGGCAAGACCAAAGAAATGGTCGCTTTCCAGAAGGCGTTGAAGCTGGACAAGACTGCGGTAGTGGTTATGGACAACGACGACGTTAACGTAATCCGCGCGGCAAGCAACATACAAAAACTTTCAACCCTGCCCGTAGCGCAGATTTCTACCTACGAAGTGGTTTCGAACGCGAAAGTCGTTCTGACCAAGGCTGCGGTGAAGAAAATAGAGGAGGTCTACGGAGAGTAATGGTAGCCGAAGATATTATCATAAAACCCC
>JAIDOO010000007.1 GCA_029063275.1 Clostridia bacterium | reverse complement strand
GTTTTAATCAACGGTTAATATGTGCAACCCCCTTACGCTTATGCGAAGGGGGTTGTAAAAATTTTTATTCTTTTTTTCCGTCGGACGATTCGCCGTATTCGTCGGCGTAAACGTCGATATTTCTGTCATCGAAGGTATCGACCTTGATGCCCTTTTTATACTGCGGAAGCTTCTTTTTCTTGCGGCGTTTTACAAGTATCGGAGTAACCACCGCGACTGCGATAATTATCAGCCCGCCTAAAACCACGCCTATTATAAAGCCTGCCTGTTCGCCCGTTTTAAGACTCTCGAACCAAGTGGGGTCGGCTTCGGGATAAGCTTGCAGATACAGGGTTTTAAGATTATCCGTGTATCCTTTCGCGTCCTCTTCGTTCATAACGCCCAAAACGGTGTAGTAATAGTCGCGCTTGTTAGCCGCAACGTCCTTTCCGTTCACTTTTTTGGTGTCGGCGTATCCTTCCCAGTCGCCCTCAGCCGCAATAAAGTCCTCAAACTTTGCAAGCGACTCCTCGGACCAGAAGTGGTTATAGTCGTATTTCTTTATATCTACGTAAGCCTGCGAAAGCTCGTGTATATATTCGTTTTCGTTTGCAAAGAACGCGTATTTAAGCGCGGATTGCAGATTTTCGTAAACGGTTTCGTCAACGTCGGCTATATCCTCCGCGATACCGTCGTAAAGCTCGTTGAGCTCTTCGATTTCAGCATTGGACATCATTTTGCCCTCTGCATTGTTCAAATCGCAAACCATTGCGTACTCGTACGCGGTCATATTTTCGGTCTGGGCAATGAAGAGAAGCTGATTGTCAAACATTTCGGGCAAATACCAGCCGCTCAAAGAATCCACGTCTAAAATACGGGTTGAAACGAATTCCGAATTTTCGTTGCCGGTAGGAAGTCCGTTATAGTCTGAGTAATTGCCGTCGTAGCAAATGCGGTATACGGTGTAACCGTTTCCGCCCGAAAGCGAATAGTAAATATAGTTGTGTCCGTTGTGCTCGGCGGTGAAAAGCAGTGTAGCCTGTCCGTCGGTAGTCAGATAAAATCTGTTTTCGTTGTTTATCGACTCGGGAATTTGTCCGTTGACGAGGACCGCCTTTTCGATACCGGTTGACGAAAGAATGAGCGCGCCGCTGAGTTCGCCGTTATTGTCGTAGAGATAAACCTTTGTACTGCCCGCGTCCTTAACGGTGATATAGGTGCTGTACTCTTCGCCCTCCTGCGAGGTAATGGAGTTCCAGCTTTCCGAAGTCAGGTCTTTATCGCTTATGGAATAAAGCTCCTGGGTATTGTTGCCGATAGACGGATAACGCGTAAAATAGAGATAACCGTTTTCATAGCTTGAAAGCGTGTAGGTATAAGTAGCCTTGTCCCGGCTGATGCTTTCGCCGTCAAGCGTACCGTTAAACTGTGTAAGACTATCGGTAAGACCTTCGATATAGCCTACGCCGTCCAAAACCAAATCGCCGCAGTTTATATACAGAGGGTCCTCGTCCGCGTCGTAATCTTCGACATCGGAAAAGTCGTATTCGTTGGGCTCGGTCTTGTCAGCCGTTACGGTGTAAATCTGGTTGTAATAAGTCGCATAGGAAACGTCCGCCTTAAAGTCGGTTACCGTCATCGTATAGAAAATACGGGGATTTTCCACGTCAGAGCTGTCAAAGACGTAGCTTCCCACATTGTAGGCAAGCATTGTCTTTACGTCCGTTTCGGTGTTATACGAGTATATGTTGGTACAGCTTGTACCGTAAAGATTTTCGTTGGTGGCAATGTACATAATGTATACAACGCCGTCCACTTCCACAAAGCGGTAATCGACCGTATTGTCGGCAAGCTGCATATAATAGTTTTTAGAAGTGCCCGTTCCGTCAAGCCTGGTACGGCGGAAAGCCAAATGCGAGTTCTGGATTTCGCCGTCGCTGTTTTTGTCGGTCGAAGGGGTTGTGTAATAAATATAGTCGCCGTAGATAAATAATCCGGCGCTCACGTTGCCCGAATATGCTATAAGAGGCACTACCGTGTCAACTGCGGAATAGTTGCGGCTTGCAAAGTTCTCTTTGGAAATGCGCATAACCGCGCCCTTGACCACTTCTCCGAAAGTGTTGTCGGCGGTGTAGTTTTCCCTGCCGTTGATAAAATAGATATAGTCGCCCTTTTCAACGGCAAAACCGCCGTTGGAAATAACCTCCGCGTCCGAAATACCGTCGGGCGAAAGAGGCTTTACGTCGTAATTGGGTCCGCACGCCGAAATCAGGAAAATGCCGAGTGCGACGATTACCGCGGCGGCGAAACATATAATTTTTGTAAAAAACTTACGCATATTTTACTCCGAAAAGGATAGTAATCCAATTTAACCTTATTAATTATATACCAAACCGTTATTTTAAGCAATAATTTTAGGCTTGATTTTGACGGAAATTTAAAAAAGGAGATTATTTATTACGGAAAAATTTGCTCTTTTAAACATATTAAAGGCTTTGGAGGGGATTTCGAAATTCCAAAGCGCCCCCTCCTCCGCCGAAAAGCCCGCGCCCGAACAGGAAAAACCTGCTCCCCCGCCCGAAACCGAACAGCCACAAAAGCCCAACCCAATGGTTGCGGTTTTGGAACGGCACGAACAAATTTCAAACAGGTTAAAACAAAACGGCGAAAAATAAAAGCCGCGCCGAATACTTCGGCGCGGCGTAAAATGACGTTTATTTTTTGCCTTTAATGGTGGAAGTTGCGTGCAGACGGATATGTCTGGGCAAGCCGTTTATCCAAAGGGGCGCAATCTCCGCCTGAATTAACGGGTAAATGTAGTGTACAAGCTCGGGCTTGACGTTAGCGCCGTCGTCGGTAATCCATTCGAGGGGCACCTTCTTTTCTACGTTTGCTATATAGTGAACGTCGGCAGGCTCGGTGATGCACATATACGGATCGTCCGATACCCTCTTCAAGGTTATAACCTGACCCGTAAGCCCCTCGAACGCCGCCTTAACAGCCGCGCCGCCCGCATTGAACGCTTCGGTCATATCGATACGCGCCATAATGTGCGAGGCACAGCGTTGCAGTGAAGAAAGCTCGATAGCCCTCGTCTTTACCCCGTACTTCTCGGCAACCTTTCCCGCCAAAAATCTCGCGGTGCCGGCAAGCTGTTTGTGCCCAAACGCGTCAACGTAATCAACGTGGTCCGAAAGCTCGCAAACGTATCTGCCGTCCGCAACCTTGACGCCCTCGGATACCGCGATTACTATCGAGCGGTTCTGTTTTAAAAGTTTGCCCATTCTTTCAACGAATTTGTCTATATCGAAAACTCTTTCGGGCAGGTAAATCTCGTCAACGCCCTCGCAGTCCTCGCCCTTTGCAAGCGCGGTAGCCGCCGTAAGCCAGCCTGCGTTGCGGCCCATTACTTCTATTACGGAAACAACGGGATAGTCGTAAACAAGTCCGTCGCGGATAATTTCTTTCGTGGTAGCCGCTATGTATTTAGCCGCACTGCCGTAGCCGGGGGTGTGGTCGGTTATCGCAAGGTCGTTATCTATAGTTTTGGGAACGCCGATAAAGCGTATAGAACTCTTTATCTTTTCGCCGTAATCGGACAGTTTTTTGATGGTATCCATCGAGTCGTTGCCGCCGATATAGAAGAAAGCGTAAATTTCAAGCTTTTTAAGCATTGCGAAAATTTTATCGTACGTTTTTTCGTTACCTTCGATATCGGGCAGTTTGTAACGGCAGGAGCCGAGGAAGGACGATGGCGTTCTTTTGAGAAGGTCCATATCCAGATCGGTTTTTATACGGGTGGAAAGGTCGACCACGTCGCCGTCCAAAAGTCCTTTAATGCCGTGTACCATTCCGTAGACTGTGTCCGCACCCCTATCCTTCGCGGTTTTGAATACGCCGAGAAGGGAAGAGTTGATTACTGCGGTGGGTCCGCCGGATTGTCCTACGATTACGTTTTTCATTTTATTCTCCCTATTACTTTAATTTCAGGGGCGGACAAGCATCCGCCCCTGTGAATATTATTATAATACAGCAAGCCGAAAAAAGCAACGGCAAAATGATAAAAATTTACTATTTTTGAAAATTATTATAATTTTTTGTTTTTGGATTTGGAGCTGAACTGACCCGTTACCGCAAACACGATAATAAGAACAATTGCCGCGATAATCTGCAAACCGAACTCGACGCAGGCAAATATTATGAAAATGATTTGCAGGGCGTCAAAAGAAATTCCGCCTACGCGGACGGGATTTTGTTCCGCACAAAGCGTAAAATCCAACTCACCGTCGGGCAACCCGCTTCTGAAAAGCCTGTATCCGCCCTCTACTCTTTCGAAGTTTCCAACCGAGTTGCCGGTAAGGTAATAGGGCGTATTTATAACTATTTCGAGATTGCCGAACGAAGCCCAGCCCTTTGCTGGTGATAAAAGGTACGTGTAGCCGTATAAATCCGACGAGTAATATGTGTCTATATCGGGATAAATCGGCGCGGTAACCTCGTTGACCAGCCTCGTGCGGGCGGGAATGGTAAGTTTGTACTCATACCAACGCATAAGAGAGTTGTACAGCGTGTAATGAAGATAATTGTAATCTGAAAGATATTCCAATGCGGCGTTGTACCAGTCCACTTCCGAAACTCCGTAGCCGTCTTCGTAGAACGCAAGCATCAGGTCCTTAAAGGTTATTTCCTCTTTGCTTATACTGATATCGCCGTTGGTTTTTTCAAACAGCGACCAGCGCGAACCGAGCGAAAACCGGGGCTCGCCCTCGAAATCGTCGCCTACGACAAAGAAGTAAAAAATACTTCCGTTTGATACGGGGTATATTCCGTAGGCGTCGTATTTGTAAAGTGCATAGGGCGCCTCGTTAAACGACGTGCCCATTTCGCCGTAGAAAATTGCGGTCTTGGAGCTGTCGTAACCCGATTTAAGATACAAATTATACTCGCCGTCCAGTCCCGAAAATTTCAGGGTGTAATAATGCACAGGCGTATCCGGCGAATAAAAACCGTCCTCTTTAAAGTCGTCCGAAATTTTTGCCACGTCTGTTTCCGCATTAAAAGTGCCGTAGCAAAATGTGTGCCGGATAGTACTTTCCACCTTTTCGCCGTCGGCTGTTACTTCGTATTTGCCGACGTCTTTGAGATCGTCGCTGACGTACGAGGGAAAATTGCCGAACGGAAATACCAGCGTCATATCCACGTCGTAGCTCTCGGGGTTATAAAAATTATAATGCGCGGTAACCTTCGCCTTATAGCCGTCAAGCTCATCCTGCGTGTAGTAATAGTAATTGGGAAAAGCTTGAATATCGAAAGTCAGAACCTCGCTTTCAACCACGACGGGGCAGTTTTCTCCCGTAACCATTGCACCCGAGGCAGTTGTGCCGTACCAGTTTTCCGGCGCGGAATTTGCGCTTGCCGCCGTTACGGGGATTGCCGTAATCGAAAACATCAGCGCAACCGCGATTATAAGCGCACTTAGTTTAACGTAAAAACCTTTACTTTTCATCATATCCTCCTCTACCTTTGTAAAAACAGCGTTCAAAAAAATCGTTACGCTTTTACTTATTTATATTATACTACTTATATTTATTTTTTTCAATAATATTGACAAAAATTTCGGCACGCATTAAAATATTACAGAACATATAAATTTAAGGAGTATTTTATGCAGTCGCTGCGCGAATTATATAAAATCGGACGAGGACCGTCAAGCTCGCATACTATGGGACCCGAAAGGGCGGCGTTCGTTATGAAAGACCGCTACCCTCAGGCGGATTTTTATAAGGTTACTCTCTACGGCTCGCTTGCGATGACAGGCAAGGGGCACCGCACTGACGCAATAATTACAGAAAGTTTTGCGCCCGTTAAGTGCGAGGTGCTTTGGGACGAAAAATCCCCCTGCCCCGTCCACCCCAACACTATGGACGTAGAGGGATTTGCCGGCAAAAAAAGCATTTGCAAGCACCGCATTTACAGCGTCGGCGGCGGAACGGTGGTTTTTGACGGCGAGCCCCCCGAAAAATACGTTCCCTATGCGGACGACGGTATTTACCCCCTCAACACCTATAAAGAAATCAAGGCGCACTGCAAAAAAAACAATATAAGGCTTTGGCAATACGCCGTCGAATGCGAGGGCGAACAGATACTCGACTATCTTGCAACAATATGGGACAGAATGAAGCAGACCATTCACGAAGGTCTCACCACTTCCGGAACACTTCCCGGTATTCTGGGCACGCAGAGGCGCGCACAAAAGCTTTTTAACCAACGGCACATAGACGAATCCGCGCAGACGCGCGAAAACAGGCTTGTCTGTTCGTACGCGTTTGCAACAGGCGAGCAGAACGCCGCCGGCGGTCTGATTGTAACCGCGCCCACCTGCGGAGCGTGCGGAGTCGTACCCTCGGTGCTCAAATATATGCAGGAAACAAAAGGCTTTTCCGACAGGCAGATTGTGCAGGCTTTGGCGGCGGGCGGAATTATAGGTAACCTGATAAAAAAGAACGCTTCTATAAGCGGCGCGGAGTGCGGTTGTCAGGCGGAAATCGGTTCGGCTTGTTCTATGGCGGCAGCCGCGCTTGCGGAACTGTTCGAAATGGGCTTGGGGCAAATCGAGTACGCCGCCGAGGTAGCTATGGAACATCATCTGGGTTTGACCTGCGACCCCGTAGCGGGGCTTGTGCAAATTCCGTGCATAGAGCGTAACGCGGTTGCGGCGATGCGTGCGATTAACGCGCTGTCGCTTGCAAACTTTTTGGCGGATTCTCGCAAAATCAGCTTTGACATTATCGTTAAAACGATGTACAACACCGGAATAGATTTGCTTAACAGCTACCGCGAAACCTCGTCGGGCGGACTTGCAAAATACTACGCAATCCGCGACGATCAAGATTAACAAGCCTAAGGCTTAATATTTTAGGTAAAAAAATAAAGGCGTCTGAAAGACGCCTTTGTTTTTTTGTAATTATCTCTTTGAGAACTGGGGTGCGCGGCGAGCCTTTTTCAAGCCGTACTTCTTTCTTTCCTTGACTCTGGGGTCGCGGGTCAGGAAGCCCTCTTTCTTCAAAGCGGGACGGCATCCGTCCTCTGCCTGCAACAGTGCGCGCGCAATACCGAGGCGGATAGCGTTTGCCTGTCCGGTGTAACCGCCGCCGTAGACGTTTACCAAAACGTCGTATTTAGCTTCTACGCCCAAAAGGGTAAGGGGCTGTTTTACAACGTACTGCAAAACCGACTGGGGGAAATAATCTTCGAACGCTCTTTCGTTAATTTCAATTACGCCTGAGCCTGCGGGAATAAGACGAACGCGGGCGATTGCCTTTTTTCTTCTTCCCGTTCCCCAGAATTGAAGTTTTTTCTTTAAATTAGCCTTTGCCATAATTTTTCCTCTTACCTTTTAAAATAATTTAAGCTCTTCGGGCTTCTGCGCCGCGTGGTTGTGTTCCGCTCCCTTGTAAACGCGCAGCTTCTTGATCATATCTCTGCCGAGAGAGTTTTTGGGCAACATACCTTTAACCGCTTCGTAAACGGCAAGGTCGCTCTTTTCGGCGAGCATCTTTTTGTAAGAAATTTCTTTAAGTCCGCCGATATAGCCCGTGTGATATCTGTAAAATTTGTCGTCAAGCTTTTTACCCGTCAAAACGACTTTATCGCTGTTTAAAACGATAACGAAATCGCCCGTGTCAACGT
>JAIDOO010000069.1 GCA_029063275.1 Clostridia bacterium | reverse complement strand
GAGCTGGTTGCTTACTTCGGCTACTTCGGCGGTTTCTGCGCGGGTTTTTGCGCCCTTTACGGTTGGCAGACAATGTTCAACACGTTCAGCGCGCTGTCCTTTGCGTCCTCGGCTCTGGGCGTCTGGGGTGCGATAATTTTCAGAATATTGAATAACGCGTTCGGCGCGATATTCGCCCTTGCGGTAGACAGACTTTTAGACCCGCTTCTTATACTTCTTAGTAGAATACCCATAAAAAAGCGCAAAGCAAAGGACGGTTGAAAAAGCCGTCCTTATTTTTCGCTATTGACAAAAGCGGAGGAATTTTATATAATAGTAAGGTACTATATTTTTGAAGAGGAATATATGAAGATTTGTATTTTCGGCGCGGCAAGCGCACATATAGATAATCACTATATTACGGCGGTTGAGGAGCTTGGCGAAAAATTGGCTAAGCGCGGACACTCGCTTGTTTTCGGCGCGGGTGCGACCGGTCTTATGGGCGCGGCGGCGCGTGGGTTTAAAAAGGGCGGAGGCTTTATTCACGGCGTTATTCCCAAATTTTTCAGCGAAGAGGGAGTGGAAGTAATCTATGACGAGTGTGATAAAATGACCTTTACCGAAACTATGTCCGAGCGCAAAAAGGTTATGGAGGACGAAGCGGAAGCCTTTATAATCACACCCGGCGGCATCGGCACCTTTGAAGAGTTTTTTGAGGTGCTCACGTTAAAACAGCTCGGCAGGCATAAAAAAGCCATAGTAATGTACAACATTTCAGACTATTACAACAGTTTAGAGCGTTTAATGGACGAGGTTGCCGAGCGCAAGTTTATAACGTTCAGGTGTAACGAAATGTACGACGTCTTATCTGATGCAGACGAAGTGATAAGCTGTCTTGAAAACTATAAGCCCGAAAATTGCGATTGGCGAAAGCTGAAAATAGGCGACTGATGATAAACGT
The DNA here is from genome assembly GCA_029063275.1 of Clostridia bacterium. Classification (GTDB taxonomy): domain Bacteria; phylum Bacillota; class Clostridia; order Christensenellales; family Borkfalkiaceae; genus Coproplasma. The sequence continues at coordinate 123 of JAIDOO010000069.1, read as the reverse complement.
AGCGTTCGTGTGCCTGGGCAATATCTGCCGTTCGCCTATGGCGGAGCTTGTATTCAAAAATATCCTGGAAGAGAGGGGGCTTTCTTCAAGCTTTAACGTTTCTTCGTTCGGCACGTCTGATTG
>JAIDOO010000068.1 GCA_029063275.1 Clostridia bacterium | reverse complement strand
GCTATCAACCTTCCGTCAGGAGCGCTTCTCTTTAAAATTTCGTAAGAGTGTCCGCCGCCGCCGACCGTTCCGTCGTAATAAACTCCGCCGTTCTTTACGTTAAGCCCTTCAATGCACTCCTCCAGCATTACGGGTAGATGCGAAAAAGCCATATCAGATACCCAAGTTCTTTACAAGCGTGTCGTAATCCATATCGTCTTCGCCGAAGTATGCGTCGTAAGTCTTTTTAGACCAGATTTCCACCCTTGTACCGGCACCGCAGACAACCAAATCTTTTTCGTCCTTTTCAAGACCGATGTGCTCGCGCATTTCAGGGCTTAAAAGAAGTCTGCCGTGGTCGTCTTCCTTTACGGAAAGGATAGTCTTTAAAAACGCACGCACGTTACGCTGGCGGGGGTCGCCGAGGGTTACGTCCTTTAACTTTTCCAAAATCACTTCAACCTCTGCCTTGGGATATACGAACAAACAACCGTCCGTGCCCTTTGCGAAAAAGAATTCGTCGCCAAGCTCCTTTCTGAGCTTAGCGGGTATTCTCATTCTGTTTTTCGCATCAAGCTGGTGATTGTACTCACCCGTCAGCATAGGCATAGAATTTGTTTCCTCAGCAGTTGGTGATATTATGATAACATACGCTTTGCCCACTGTCAACCACCAAACGGTAAAAAATCAAAAAAATTTCAAAAAATTTTAGCTACAAAACCCGCGAATACTGAACAAATATTTCATAATTTGTGCATAATGCTCAATATTTTTACAATTAAAGGTTATTTTTAACTGTTTTTCGGCAAGTGGTCTAAAATCCCCGTTTTGCGCATAATAGTGGTCAGTTATCCCCATTATTTCCGAAAAATGAGCCGCCGTCCCCTCAATTCCGTCAAAAACGGGGCAGTTATACCTGTCCTCTATCTGCTTTTTTACAAACGCATAATGCGTGCAGCCCAGCACTACGCTGTCCGTCTTTACGTCAGGCAATAAGCCCTCGGGCAAGCTATCCGGAATATTCGGCACGTTGCGCTCTATGTATTCCGCCAAAGTTCCGCAACCGACAACCGTAGTTTCCTCGGGGGCAAACTTATCCACAAGTTTTAAAAACGCCTTGCTTTTTACCGTAGCGTTGGTTGCCAGCACAAGACATCTTCCGCCAATGTTCGCCGCCTGCTTAACCGCCGGCTGTATGCCCACCACGGGAAAAGTAAATTTTTGGCGCAACATTTCTATACAGTTAGCCGTTACCGTATTGCACGCCACAACAAGCGCGGACGGCTTTAAATCGTTTATACCGTCGAGCGCGGCAAGCGTAAGCCGTAAAATTTCCTCGGGCGGGCGGTTGCCGTACGGAACGTGCGCACCGTCGGATATGTAATAATACTGCGCGCAGGGTACGCTGGCGGCGCAGGCGCACAAAAGATTGAGCCCTCCTATACCTGTCTCTTATACCCCTCTCCGC
>JAIDOO010000067.1 GCA_029063275.1 Clostridia bacterium | reverse complement strand
GCACCTTTAGCTCAACTGGATAGAGCGTTGGTCTACGGAACCAAAGGCTAGGGATTCGAATTCCTTAAGGTGCACCAGCAAGCGCCCCGCAGTTTTACTGCGGGGCGCTTGCTGTGTGCCGAAAGGACAAGAGAGAGTCCTAAGGATTCGCGCGAGCGAAGCGACGCTTTGCCGAGGGGCCCCTCAGGGGTATCGGCAAAATTCCAAGGTGCACCACACACAACCTTATTTGAATACTATCGGGTAAGGTTGTGTTTTTCTATAATTAAAAAAGGCAAGCCGTTCAAGGTTTGCCCTTTTATTATCTGATTTCAATTTAATTCTGTATTTCGGTGCTTTCAGTTTGTTTACGGCTTTTTATTGTAGTTATAAGCCTTTTGATAAGCATAACAATTAAGTTGTAGATAACGGCTGACGCAAGAGATACTGCAAAAACAATAAGGTATATTGCCCAAATTTCAAGACCGCCGACATATCCCAACAATGTAATGATTACGGGGTGGAACAAATAAATTGCGAGTGATAAACTGCCGAGATACCCAAACGCTTTATTAACTTTTGAATTAGTAACAATTACGCCATTGCCAGCAAAAGTAATTGAAATTGCAACAAAAATACAAACTACGGCAATACCCATACAAATAGGTTGCAAACTTGCACTTATAGGAATGAAACCGAGTATTATAGGCACACAGTAGCAAATCATTTCAACAATTTTTAATGTTATAGACGATGCTTTGTTTAATTCTTTTTTAGCTATAACGGTTGAAAGATAATAAGCAAACATACCTACGCACATTTCACCCCAAGCCCTTAAATCATAGACGAAAGTCGTAGTAAACGCCCAATTCGTACAAAGACCGTAAATAACGGCTATAACGCCCAAAATACCAAGCAAAATGGGAATTACTAAAATTCCTTTCTTGATCTTCTTTCTTAACAGCAACGCAATAGGGACGATAAACAACATACATAAAAGCATTGCCGACAAATACCATTCGGGAACTATTAACGCATTTGCATAGGCTTCCGTCCATACGCCGCCCATCTGTATTAAAAATATGCTTGGCAAGCCGTTCAATAATATACGCCCCGCATTAGCTAAATCACAAGCTAAAATAACAATTATAACGGCAACAATAGCTGTAAAGTGTGTAGGCAAAACCCCTTTAACTTTATTACCCATAAAGCGGCAACTTTCAAGCGCAGGGTTATATTTTTCTTTTGCGCTTATCTTTTCAATAGACCTTGCAAGAAAATAGCCCGAAATTAAGAAAAAGAACTCAACGGCAAGTGCGCCGTTTTCAAAAAAGTTTGTGCTATCACCTAAAAAAGTCATTTGTATATGATAACCGACAACTAAAACGCTGAATAAAAATCTTGCCAATTCGACTAAATTATTTCTACTACGCATATAATTATTCCTTTGTAAAAATTATCGTTCAATATTATAACAAAAGTATAAATGTTTACAACTATATTATAGGTTAAAACTTAAATGGCATTGGGAGGGTGCTTGTCTTAAATGCATAAATAATGTGTGCAAAAATAGTCAGGTACGCCTGAGGAGTTTCTTGATTTCAAACGGTTTAAATGAGAACAAGGCAAATTAGGGAAAATATTACGGGAAGAATATGTAATAAAATAATCGCTGGAAATGAGCCAGGTTTTTCTTTTATTGTCGTTTGGTATCAATAAATTTTCGCTTTCAGGCAGGTTGTCTATAAAGTATGACGGCGTACCGTGATGCGGAACTTTTATTGTAGAATAGTAGCGGGCAATTTCGTTTATATTAATTAACTGATTATAGCACTGTTTTGAGATATCGCTTAAAAATAAAACAGGTTTATCATTATTTTTATTTGCGTTATCAAAACATAAACACAATTTGTTCTGGAAAGATGAGATTTTTCTTAATAAATCATTAGAC
>JAIDOO010000066.1 GCA_029063275.1 Clostridia bacterium | reverse complement strand
GTACTTCAGATACCTTGGGAACGCTGTCGTTTTTAACCGTGTTGGTTTTCTTTTCGGCGGGTTTTTTAGTTGCGGGTTTTTTTGCCGCCGCATTCTTCTGCGCGCCCGTTTTAACCGCCGCGTTCTTTTTGGGTTTTGTTTCCGTTTTCTTTTCGGGTTCGGCAACCGCAACGGCGGGCTGTTCTTTTACTTCCTCTTCCTTGACGAGCTTAACCGTCTTTGTTTCCGCCTTTTTGGGCGCGGGCTTTTTGCTTGCCGTTTTGCTTGCCGCAGGCTTTTTAGCCGCCGTCTTTTTAGCCGTTGATTTTTTGCCCGAAGCGCTCTTTGCGGGCGTCTTTTTTGCGGCAGCTTTCTTCACGGGCTTTGCACCGTTTTCCTCTACGGGAGTAACCACTGCGGAGAAAGTAATCTCGTCAACCTGTGCGGGCTCGCCGACCTCTTCCGAAGGCTGTTCTTCCTGTGCCGTAACAGGCTCAGAATTCTCCTCGGGTTTTTCTTCGTAAACCTCTTCGGCGGGCTTATTTTCGGGCTCCTCGGCGGGGACGGAAATCTCGTCCGTACGTTGGCTCGCGCCCTCGTTGATTACCGCGTTTCCGGGAACGGGATAAAAGGGTTCGATAAGCTTGTCGAAATCGTCTTCGGCAACGCCGTTTTTATCCTCGGTTTTTTCACCGTTTGCAAGCTCTTCCGTCGCGGTTGTTTCCGCCGCGTTACGACCTTGTTTTTTCTTGCGCCCCGCAACCACCGTGCAGACGATAATAATCACCATCGCCGCCACCACCAAAGCAATGGCTATCCACGACCAGTTGGGCAAAAGAAATTTAACTTCGGTCATCATATTTTTAAACGCTTCCATTTTTTATCATATCCCTCGTACGTTTTTTCAAGTTTGATTTTACACCGAAAAAATTTTAAATGCAAGTTAAATTTTAAACTTTTTGTTTCAAAGACGGAAAATTAATAAAAAAAGGCTTGCATATGCAGGGGGTTACGGGTTTTTGCGGATAATTTTTCCGCCTGCGTCCAATATGTTTTTTTCTGCGGAACGCGAAAACGCGTCGGCGGTTACGGTAATATTTTTATCCGCCTTTCCGCGTCCGAGAATTTTTATGTAAGTTATGTTTTTATCGCCGTTGAAAACGCGCTTTATAATCTCATTGAAAGTTGCGGTTTCACCCTCGTTGAAACAAGCGTAAACAACCTCTAAATTTACTATCTTTTTCGCGCCCTTTTTAACACGTTTTTTACGCGGTTTTCCGCCCGCTTCCGGCGCGGTTTTTACAACTGTTTTTATGTCCGTTTTTGTAACGTTTTCCGCGTCGGTTTTCAACTCCTTTTTTACGGGAATTTTTCTGCCGTTTTCAAGGTCGGTTTTTCGCTTTTTTGCCCTAGGCTTTTTGCGGTAAATTTTAACCCGCACAAGCCCCTTTTCTATAAGGCTTTGCATCTCTTCAAAGGGCAGAAGTGCGGCATAATCGCACTCTTCGTATTCCGCAGTTCCGGGCTTGAATTTTTGCGCAAGCCCACATATCAATTCCTTTGAAATCCGCTCTCCGTCCTTGCCTTCCGCAAGGCAAAAAAGGGGCGTTCGCTTATATGTTTTTTTGCCCGAAAAATCCTCCGCCTGCGGATGGCTTTCGGGGTCAAGCGCGCAGAAAAGGCACAGCCCTCCACTGCGGATTGCAAGCTTTGCCGCGAGCGGTTTGTCTGCCCGGAAGCTTTCGTACCGCCAGCAAATCCTGCTTTGAAATCCGCTTTTCAAAAGCTCGTTTTTCAACGCGGAATAACTGCTTTTAACACCGTTATCGGAAAGTATCAGCCGCGCCGAAAAGCTTTTGTCGTATACCCTTCTCTCCCCGTCGGCGTCAGGCGCGGGCTTGTTTCGGCGCGGGCTTTCAGGCGGCGCAATAAGCTTGGTTTCGGAAAGCGGTTCCGTATGTTTTTCCGCGTCCGAAGGCTCTTCGGTTGCCGCTTGCCCGTGCGGCGGTTCAATCGGTTTTGTATCGTTTTCGGACGGCTGTCCGGCGGGCTCTCCGTCTACCGCTTGCCCCGACTGAGGCAGTTCCCCGCACGGAGCTTGCGCGCAATCTTTGCAACGGGTTTTTACGGCTTTGTTTTTTGGTCTGTGCGCAAGAACGGCGCCAACCGCTTCGACAATCATAACTATAAGGATTATGCCCGCCGCGCCCAGAAGCACCGCCGCAATTCCCGTTGATAAATCCACTGCAAGCATTTGCATATCTCACCCCGAAAAAATCGTTTTACTACCATAATATTCTTCGGGAGCAAAAAAAGGTGAAAGCGTCTATATTTTGCAAAATAAATCAGCCGCCTTTTCCGTTCAGGAAAAGGCGGCTGTATTGTAAAGCCTTATTAAAGGTTTGCTTTTTTAACGGCTTCGCGCCAGCCCTCCAAAAGCCTGATTCTTTCCAAGCCGTCCATATGCGGAGTAAACTCTCTTTCAACGGCGAAGTTGCTTTTTATTTCGTCAAGGCTCTGCCAGACCCTTGCCGACAGTCCCGCAAGATACGCCGCGCCGAGCGCCGTGGTTTCCGAAATTTCGGGGCGGACGGCAGTGCAGTTTAAAATATCGGATTGAAACTGCATAAGAAAATTATTGTTGCACGCCCCGCCGTCCACGGCAAGGCGGACTATTTTTACGCCCGCGTCCTTTTCCATCGCCTGCACCAAATCGCAGACTTCGTAGGCAATACCCTCCAACGCCGCGCGGATAATATGACTGCGGGCAGTGCCTCGGGTAATGCCCGTAATCAGCCCCCGAGCCGAAGAATTCCAGTACGGCGCGCCCAAGCCGGTAAGGGCGGGAACAACGTACACGCCGCCGCTGTCATTGACTTTTGTTGCCTGCACCTCGCTGTCCGCCGACGAAGAGATAATCCCCATCTCGTCGCGCAACCACTGCACGATTGCGCCCCCGACGAAAACCGAACCCTCCAAAACGTAACAGGGCTTGTCCCCGACAGTCGCGCCGAGCGTGGTAACAAGTCCGTTCTGGCTTTTGACCGCCTTGCTTCCCGTATTCATCAATAAAAAACAGCCTGTGCCGTAGGTATTTTTTACGTCGCCCCGGTTTGTGCAGAGCTGACCGAAAAGCGCCGCCTGCTGATCGCCCGCAACCCCGCACACGGGCACGGCGGAGCCCAGAAGCCGCGCATCCGTACAGCCGTAATTATAGCTTGACGGGTGAACTTCGGGCAACATGCTCTCGGGTATGTCGAAGAGGCGCAAAAGCTCGTTATCCCATTTGAGAGTATGGATATTGAACAGCATAGTCCTGCTTGCGTTTGTATAGTCGGTAGCAAAAATTTTACCCCTGGATAACTGCCAAAGTAGATAGACGTCCACCGTTCCGAAAGCAAGCTCGCCCCGCTCCGCGCGTTCGCGCGCGCCCTCTACGTTGTCCAGAATCCACTTGATTTTTGTAGCCGAAAAGTATGCGTCGGGCACAAGCCCCGTCTTGTTGTATATCTTTTCGGAAAAGCCTTCGCGCTTCAGATTTTCGCAATAAGCCGCCGTTCTTCTGCACTGCCAGACAATTGCGTTATAAATCGGCTTGCCCGTTTTTTTGTCCCATACGAGAGTGGTTTCGCGCTGGTTGGTTATGCCTACCGCCGCAATATCCTGCGCCGAAAGATTTGCACGCGCCAACGCTTCGCTCACGACCGCCATAGTAGAGCCGATAATATCCTGCGGCGAATGTTCAACCCACCCCGGGCGAGGATATATCTGGGGGAACTCCTGTTGGGCGCGCGAAACGACGTTTGCCCGCTTGTCGAATATTATCGCACGAGTACTTGTCGTGCCCTGGTCTATGGATAAAACGTACATATATTTCTCCTGCGGTTTACCGCAATTTGATTATAACACGGATTTATCAAAATTGAAACCCCCTGCAAGGCAAAAAAATAAGGGTCGGAAAAAACCGACCCCCGTTTAAAAAAATCAGGCGAGCTGAATAATCGTAAGGGTTGCGCCTGCGCCCGTATGAAGTATGGCTGAGGCGTTAATTCCGAACAGCTCGAGCGAAACGGATACGCCCGCGTCGCAGGTAACTATTATGCTGTTGTTAAAGCCCGTTTCGGGATTGAGAGGCTGAATAGTCGAGGGGGCATAAGCCGTGCCGTTTAAAACCAGCCGCGTACCTGCCGCAATCGGCACAGTTAAATGCACCTCGTACATAATCAGATATTTGCCCGCAACGTTGATAGTAAACTCGGTGTTGTCCGCGCTCATGCTGATACCGGGAGTTACCGTCTGCCAGTCGGGCAGGGGAATTTTAGTACCCGCAAGGACAACGGGCACGGTAGTATTTGACGAGTTTGCCGCATACGCGGAATTGTCTGTAACCTGTGTGCCCTCGGGACCTGTCGCGCCGGTGGGACCGGTAGCACCCGTTGCGCCCGTGGCTCCGGTAGGACCCGTCAATCCTCTCGGTCCGGTTGCGCCCGTTGCGCCGTCATAGCCGTCATAGCCCCTTGGTCCTGTGGCTCCGGTAGGTCCCGTCGCGCCCGTTAAGCCTCTGGGACCCGCAGGTCCGGTAGCGCCTGTTGCGCCTGCGGGACCCGATTGTATTATAATTCTGTCATTGCTCGTCGCGTTGGCGTTTCCGCAACAGCAACATCTTTCGTTATCATCAAAACAATTCATAAATTTTTTCCTTGGTTTTCCTTTGCGAGGGTTTTACCCTCCTTACCATACTATGCCGAAAGCGGTAAATCGGGTAAATTTTCCGTAAAAGAAAAAACCGACGAATACCTTTTGGTATTTATCGGTTTTGGTGCGTCCGACTGGATTCGAACCAGCGGCACCGAGCGTCGGAGGCTCGTGCTCTATCCAACTGAGCTACGGGCGCATTGTTTTTTTTCGGCACCGAGCGTAAGCACGTTCGTGCTTCGGTACGACGGAAGCCCCGCTCTTCCGACTGAGCTTAGGGCGCATTGTTTTTTTTCGGCACCGAGCGTAAGCACGTTCGTGCTTCGGTGCGACGGAAGCCCCGCTCTTCCGACTGAGCTACGGGCGCATTGTTTTTTTTCGGCACCGGGCGTAAGCACGTTCGTGCTTCGGTACGACGTAAGCCCCGCTCTTCCGACTGAGCTACGGGCGCATTGTTTTTTTGTGGCACCGAGCGTAAGCACGTTCGTGCTTCGGTACGACGTAAGCCCCGCTCTTCCGACTGAGCTTAGGGCGCATTGTTTTTTTTCGGCACCGGGCGTAAGCACATTCGTGCTTCGGTGCGACGGAAGCCCCGCTCTTCCAACCGAGCTTAGGGCGAATTTAAAACTTAAAAGCGTTTGCCTCTTCATCATAGGCATAGCCTATTCGCGCAAGCCGTTCCGCTATCAGTTCGCGCGGAACCCCCTCTTCATCGCACAGCTCGTCAAAAGAGCCGTAAATATCGCGCAATTTCGTATTTACAAGAGAGAGCAAAATAAAATCGTCCTGCGGCAAATCCATACCCGTATTATACCACAAAACAAATTAATTGCAAATATTAAGGCGCCGTGATATAATAATTTTAAAATCAAAAAAATTTTCAGGTATGCAAAAATGTCGAAAACGGTTGTCGTAGGAATGAGCGGCGGAGTGGATTCATCGGTTGCCGCGCTGATTTTAAAGCGGCAGGGCTACAACGTAATAGGGCTGTATATGCTCAACTGGGAAGAAACCGACGAGCGGGGCGCGTGCTCTGCCGAAAACGACTTTGCCGACGTGCAAAGGGTTTGTTCGGCGCTGGATATCCCTTATTACAGCGTAAACTTCGCAAAGCAGTATCAGGAGCGGGTCTTTTCATATTTCCTTGCGGAATATAGGGCGGGCAGAACGCCCAATCCCGACGTGTTATGCAACCGCGAGATAAAATTCGGTCCTTTCCGCGACTACGCTCTCAGCATGGGCGCGGACTTCGTTGCCACGGGGCATTACTGCAAAATAGAACACGCAAACGGCAGGCACCGCCTTTTGAAAGCCGCGGACGCGGGCAAGGACCAGACCTATTTTTTAAACCAGGTCCGCGAAAACCAGCTTGATAAAGTGCTGTTCCCCCTTGCGGATTTACCCAAAGCCGAAGTCAGAAAACTTGCCGAAGAAAACAATCTTGCAACCGCCGCAAAAAAGGATTCCACGGGGATATGCTTTATCGGCGAAAGAAATTTCAGAAAATTCCTGCAAAACTATCTGCCCGCGCAGAGCGGAAAAATTCTCACCCTCGACGGCAAAGAGGTCGGGCGGCACGTCGGTCTTATGTATTATACTATCGGTCAGCGAAAGGGACTTGACCTCGGCGGAAGAGCCGGCGAAGAGGGCAGGTGGTTTGTAGTTAAAAAGGATTTGGCAAACAATATCCTATACGTATCTCACGGCGACGAAAGCCCGCTTTACTCAAAGGCGTGCAGAGTTTCGGGGCTGAACTGGATAGGCTTTGACCCCGACATATCCCTTGACTGTACGGCAAAATTCCGCTACCGCCAAGCCGAGCAAAAGGTTAATGTAACCCTTAAAAAAGATTGTGCACTTGTGGAATTCGACGCCCCCCAACGCGCGGTAACCGAAGGTCAGTACGCAGTGTTTTATGATACCGACTCCTGCCTCGGCGGAGGCGTTATCGAAGAAGTATATTATTAATTAGCACTCCGCCGAGGCATACAGGGCTCCCGAAAAATTTTGCGTAGCAAAAGGTTTTGGGAAGAGGAGCCGCCGCAAAGCAATGTTTCCGTTCGCGTTCGCGCGGACGGATTTAAGCGGAGTGTGCGGCGACGAGGCGGCGTTATTGAGGAAGTATTTTATTGACATATGGGAATGATTTATTTAAAAGTACTGATTATTATGTTGGTGCTCGCCGCGTTCGCCCTGCCGGGCTTCGCGCTGAAAAAACTGAAAATGATTGGCGAGGGCGGTACATATACCCTGTCCAACGTATTGCTTTACGTTTGCCAGCCAGCACTGGTAATCAAATCTTTTTGCGTGTTTTCCGAAGCCGATTTTGAAACCGTTACCGCGATTAACCGCCTTACTTTATTAAAAAACTTCGGCATATCCTTTGCCTTTGCAATAGCTTCGCTTATGCTTATGCTTGCGCTGTCTAAGTTGGTTTTTATAAAAGCCAAAGATAAAAGCGCGGCAAGGGTATACTCGTACATAGCCGTTTTTTCCAACTGCGGATTTTTGGGTGTGCCCTTTGTGGACGCGTTCACGGACGGCAACCCGCTTGCAATTATGTACGTTATGGTTTTTAACGTTGCGTTCATAATACTTTGCTGGACGGTCGGGGTTGTTCTTATCACGGGCGATATAAAACAAATACGCCCTAAAAAAATACTGCTTAACCCCGCAATACTTTCAAGCGTGGTTGCGGCGGTTTTGTTTTTCGTACCGGAAATAAACTTTTTTATGATAGACGAAGTAAAAGGGCTGGGGATATTCCCCGAATACCTCGGCTACTGCACCGCTCCGCTATCGATGATAATAGTCGGAATAAGGCTCGCCGAAACGCCCGCAAGAAGTCTGTTTTGCAGAAAAGGCGTTTACATATCGGGCAGTCTGCGCCTTATCGCCGCACCCTTTCTGACCATATTGTTGGTATTGCCCTTTGCGGGATTTTTCGGCAAGGGCGCGGAATTCAGCTTTGAAGAATACGTTTACATAGCGCCCGTTATTGCTATGGCGATGTCGCCCGCCGCTTCGGTCGTGGCTATGGCGGAAACCTTTAACGGCGATAAGGACACGGCAACCGCCGCGTTTGTAACCAACACGATTTTGAGCGTTGTTACAATTCCCTGCGTGATAACTGCGGTCGTAGCGATTTTCGGGATAACAATTTAAAAGCCGTTCACTTGCTCCCTTGGGAG
>JAIDOO010000065.1 GCA_029063275.1 Clostridia bacterium | reverse complement strand
CGTCATTAAAATATTTCCTTTCTATTTATGCTAATTACATACTATCATAAGCACGAAAATAAATAATTAGTATAAATTGGTATTTTGCTTTATTTTATTAAGCGATAGTGATATACTATATAGTATAAATTGAACTAATGCGGGGTAAATATGCAGAATAAAAAAATGCACTTGAAAAAGTAAAAAAAGAAATTAGTGATATAATACAAAGTTTAAATTCAACTACGGCGTGTTTTACTGGGCACAGAAGCCAGAAATTGCCCTGGGGCTTTAACGAAGAGGACGAGCGTTGCAGGGCAATGAAGTCAGCCTTAAAATCGGAAATTGAAAAAGCTATTCAAAAAGGCTATACGACTTTTTTAAGCGGAATGGCGCTCGGCTTCGATACGATTTGTGCCGAAACGGTGCTGGATTTAAAAAAGAAGTACGGTAATGTTAAATTAATAGCCGCTTTGCCCTGTAAAACCCAGGATATGAAATGGTCGGATAAAGACAGAAAAAGATATAAAAAACTTTTAAAAAAATCAGACGGTATACGCTGTATTTACGACGAGTATGCAGGCGAAGAGTGTATGATTGAACGAAACAGGTATATGGTCAATAATTCGTCTTTGATTATTGCGCTGTATAACGGAATTTCAGGCGGTACAAAATCAACAATCGAGTATGCGATGAATAGGGGTTTGGATATTATACTTATCGAGCCGTAAATGATAATTGCGGTAAAAAAGATTGTGCGGAATTTTCAATGCGAAAAATAACTTTAATTAATTGCAATTAGCCGAAAAAAGTAACTATAATAAGTCGGTATGAAACAGGCAAAAACGGTAAATTTAACAAGCGGCAACGTGTGGAAGCAAATGCTTTTATACTCATTACCTCTTTTCGGAAGTGCGCTCGTTCAGCAACTGTATTCTCTTGCCGATCTTCTGGTCGTCGGCAACTTTGCAGAAGAGGGTGCGCTGGCAATTGACGCGATAGGCAATGCTACCGTTATTATCAACGTCCTTTTGGCGTTCGCGTTCGGAGCTAACGGAGGGTGTTCGGTTATTATAGCAAAATACTTCGGCGCGCGCGACAATAAAAAGGTGCGCGAGTCGTTCAATACCTCTATGATTGCCTTTTCCGCATTGTGCGTAGTTATAATGGCGTTTGGGTTCGGCTTCGGCGGACTTTCATTAAAGGCGCTGGACGTTGCCGACTCATATTACGGCGATTGCCTCAATTACCTTTACATATATATGGGCTCGCTGCCGTTCGTATTTTTATATAATCTCGGTTGTGGAATTTGCTCGGCTCTGGGCGACAGCAAAACTCCTTTTATATTCCTCGTGATTTCTTCCGTTTTAAACGTGGGGCTGGACTTGCTTTTTGTGTGCGTACTGCATATGGACGTTGCGGGCGCGGCTTGGGCGACCTTCCTTTCCCAGGCAATTTCCTGCGCGGCGACCTTCTTCGTGCTTATGCGCAAAATGCGCGCCGTCGGCACCGAAGAAAAGCCGAAATACTTTGACAAGAAAATTTTGAAAGAGCTGACTTTTGCGTCCGTTCCCATAATTTTACAGCAGAGCTTTGTTTCGGTGGGAAATTTCTTCGTTACAAGGTGTATAAACGGAATAGGCGAGGACGCGACAACCGGCTTTACAACCGCGTTCAAGCTTGTTGTGGTAGCTACTATGAGTATAGTCGCAATGACCAACGGACTTTCTAATTTTATTTCGCAAAACAAGGCGGTGGGGGAGTTCGGGCGGATAAAGACGGGCTTTTTGTCGCTGTTTTGTTACGCCGTCTTGATTTCGCTGATATTTTTGGCGGTGTTCGTGTCTTGCCCTAAACCTTTGACCGAGCTGTTCATACAAAAGGATAAGCTGACGCCTGACGCGCTCGATTACTCTATGCAGTTCCTTGTGATAGTTTCGTGCTTTTTGCCCGTCGTTTGCGTAAAGATAGTCGCGGACGGCGCGGTGCGCGGTTGCGGCGGCAACCTCGGTTTTACTATAAGCACTTTTACCGATTTGCTGTTGCGCGTAATTTTGGTTTATGTTCTCGTAGGCACTGGCTGGGGTTTTAAAGGCGTGTGCTGGGCGTGGGCAATCGGTTGGAGTATAAGCATGGTTATCGCGCTTGTGTTCTGGTATCTGCACGTCAGAAAATTTCCCAAAAAGCAGACTGCGGAAATTTCGACAGAAAACACAACCGATATAACGGCTTGACAATCTTTTTACATTATGATAAAGTAAATTCACAAAACATTTAAAAGGTAAAATCAATGTATCCCGAACCTTTATTTACAATTTTCGGCAAGGGCGTATACCTTTACGGAATATGCCTTGCTCTTGGAATAATTGCGTGTTTCGTTTTTCTGTATTTTATAATGAAATTCAAAAAATTTAACGACGCATCAACCGACGTAATAATCTTTATCGGCTTTTTCGGCACGGCGTTCGGCATTTTCGCCGCTATGCTGTTCCAGTCGGTATATAACTATATCGACAACCCCGCCGCAGGCTTCCACCTTAGCGGTATGACCTTTATCGGCGGACTTATCGGCGGCGTGGCAAGCTTTTTGGGCGTGTACAACCTGTATATTTACGTCATTCACCCCAAAACGAATATTAAGTGGTTAAAGCCCGAACTTAACGCCACCCTTACGGACGCGCTTCCGTTCATACCCATTGCAATTACAATTGCGCACGCATTCGGCAGACTCGGTTGTTTTTTCGGCGGATGCTGTTACGGTGCGCCCGCTGATTGGGGCTTACCCTGCGCGGCGGATTACGACGGAAACGTAATTCCCACCCAGCTTTTCGAGATGTGCTTTCTTTTAGTACTGGGCGGAGCGATGTCGCTTTTGTACTTCAAGTTTAAATTCAACTATAATTTTGCGGTATACGCAATAGCATACGGCATCTGGCGCTTTGTTCTGGAATTCGTCCGCGCGGACGAAAGAGGACAGTTTTTGGGCACGGCGTTAACGCCCTCACAGTTCTGGTGTATCATAATGGTTATACTCGGCGTGGGGTATGTGTTCCTGCAAAAGTACTGGCTGAGTAAGCTTATGAAGCATCCCGAGCTTGCAAAGCCCGCACAAAAGCCTGCCGAAGTTGAAGAGAAAAAGCCCGAGCTCAAATGGGAAAGCGTTGATTCCGCAGAAACGCCCGTTGAAGCGGAAAAGACGGTTGACGGCGGTGCAAGCAATATCGTCGAAGCCGAAAAACCCGTAGAAGAGGCTGAGAATAAAGCCGTCGGGCACAAGCAAAAAAACAACTGCTAACGGCACAAAGACGGCAAGCACCGCTAAAAAGACGGGCGGCACCAAAAAGCCGTCGGGAACAGGCAGTAAATCAACCGGAGCTAACAAAAAGGCTGATTAAATGCCGTGCTTAAAACAGTATATAAAATAATCTGAAAAAGGCATAACAAAATACAATTTACACAAAATACCTTTGCGGGTGAATTTTTCCCGCAGAGGATTTTTTTATGAAAGCAACAGGAATTGTAAGAAGAATAGACGAATTGGGAAGGGTGGTCATTCCCAAGGAAATAAGAAGTACGTTGAGGCTCAAATCGGGCGACCCGTTGGAAATATTCACCGACCGCGACGAGCTTATGCTGAAAAAATACTCGCCAATAGCTTCGCTTGAAAAGTTTTCGGAAGGAACAGCCAAATCTTTGAGCGATTTATCGGGTCATATCGCGGTTATATGCGATACCGACGAGGTGATACATGCATCCGGCAGGGGACAGCGTTCGTTTGACGGTAAAAGTCTTTCGGAAAAAATGGAAAAGATTTTACGCGACAGAAAGTCTTATGTCGCAAACCTTTCCGAAGGCGGCGATATGGTGCCCATAACCTCGTCCGACGAGAACGAAATCACCGCGCAGATAATTGTTCCTATCGTTTGCAACGGCGACTGTCTTGGCGCGGTAGCCCTTGTTTCGTGCGAACAGGGCGCGAAAATAGAGGCGGGCGCGTGCAAGCTTGCACAGCTTTCCGCAACAATACTTGCCAACCAGTTTGAGTAACTTCTGCGCCCCGACTCTTCGGGGCTTTACATAATGTTTTCAAAAAAGCAATCGTTTATAAAGGGCGCGATAATCATATCGTTCGGCGGCTTCGTTTCAAAGATATTGGGCGCCGTATACAGAATACCGTTGACCGCGTTTTTGGGCGGCGAGGGAATGGGGATATACCAGATGGTGTACCCCTTATACTGTATTCTGCTGACCGTTTCCGCTTCCGGCATACCTACCGGGATTGCACGGCTTATTTCCTCGGGGAGCGGTAAGGGAGCTGAAAGACAGGCGTTTGCGCTTTACGGTACGATAGGAATAGTCGGCACTATTTTAATGTATCTTTTTTCCGCCCCGCTCGCGTCTATTCAGGGCGAAAGCGCGATAAATTTATGTTGCGTTATGCTTTGCCCCTCGGTCTTTTTCGTATCCGTGCTGTCGGTTGTGCGCGGCTATTTTCAGGGGCGCGGAAATATGTACCCCACAGCCGTTACCGAAATTTTGGAACAGGTCATAAAGGTTGCCATCGGTTGCGGACTTGCCTGGTATTTTAAAAGCAATCTTACTTACGCAGTGGCTTCGACCCTATTTGCGGTAACTGTGAGCGAATTTGTTTCAACTGCAATTGCCCTTATATGGTACCTCAAAGGCCGCGCAAAACAGCCTCTTTTCAAGGTTGCGCCCGTGCCTTATTCCGCGATAATCAAATACACCGTGCCTCTGACTCTTACCGCCATTGCAATGCCAGCAAGCCAGCTTCTGGAAAGTATAGCGGCGGTGCGCCTGTTAAAAGAATTTACCGACAATGCCACCGCCCTGTACGGCGTTTTTTCGGGCTGTGCGGTTACTATCATAAATTTACCCGTTTCAATAACATACGGACTTGCGGCGGCAAGCGTGCCGCAGATTAGCCCCCTTGCCGAAAAAGGTGATAAGGACGGTGCAAAAGCAAAGGCATACAAATCCCTTTTGCTGACACTTGCAATTTCACTGCCTGCGGCAATAGTGCTTTTCGCGTTCGCGCCCTTGGCGGCAAGGCTGATTTTTTCTTCGCTCGAAGGGGAGGAAAAGCAAATTTTAATCCGTCTGGTGCGCATAATGGCGGTAAACGCGGTAACTCTTTCGCTTGTGCAAACGTCCTCTGCGTGCCTGACCTCGCTCGGAAGTCCGGTAAAAAGCACCGTAACACAATGGACCACCTGCATACTGCGCGTGGCGCTGACCGCCCTTCTTATCAAATTCACCGAGCTTTCCATAGCGGGCGCGGCGATTGCGGCAAATTGCAGTTATTTGGTTGCGGCTTTGATAAATATCTGGTATATTAGTAGGGAAAAAAGCGGCAGAGGTACGACTTATGAAAATAACCTTGATAGGCTTGGGCACCGACGAATACGGGTTGACGAAGGGCGCTGAAAAAGCGCTTGGTTTAAGCGGTAAAATTATTGCGCGAACGGCAAAAACCCGTTCGTTTTTATCGTTGGACGGCTACGAAGTCATCACTTTGGACGGCATTTTTGAAACCTGCCGCAACTTCGATACCCTCAATAAAAAGCTTGCAAAAGCTGTTACGGACGCGGCAAAGACAGATGACGTCTGCTACTGTGTGGACGGCGCGGTGTGCGAGGACGAGGCGTGCCGTATAATCTTATCTAAGCATAAAGACTGCCGTATTTTCGAGGGCGAGCCGAAATCGGCGCACGCCGCAAACCTCGCAAAACTGAAATGCGCGCAGTACACGTCTGTGTCGGCTTATAATATTGAAAATTTAAAAAGCTGTCAGGCTGCGGTCGTTTACGATATCGACGGCTATTTTGTTGCGACGAAAATCAAACAGAAGCTTTCCGATTTATTCGGCGAAGAAGCGGTATGCACTTTCGTGCGCGGGAACGAGGCGTCAAAAATCAAGGTCTACGAAATAGACAGGCAAAAAGAATACGACTATTCCTGCGCGGTTGCCGTGGAAGAGTGCGAGTTCCTCAAAAAAGAGCGTTACGACTACGCCGATTTGGAACAAATGATTAAGCTTCTCCGCGCTCCTAACGGCTGTCCCTGGGACAGGGCGCAGACCAATGAGAGCATAAAAACCAATATGATCGAAGAGGCGTACGAGCTTGTCGACGCAATCGAGCGCGGCGACGATTACGATATGGAAGAGGAAACGGGCGACGTTTTATTGCAGGCGGCTTTTCACGCCGTTATGAAAGAGGAACAGGGCGCGTTCAACGGCACGGACGCAATTACCAGGCTTATCAAAAAACTGATATTCCGCCACTCGCACATCTTCGGCAAGGACAAGGCTGACGACGATAGCGAAGCTCTGGGCGTGTGGGAGAGGAACAAGCGGGAGGAAAAGAGCCAGAAAACTTTTTCGGACACCGTCGTTGCCGTTCCCAAAAATATGCCCGCATGTATGCGCGCACAAAAGGTCGGCAAGCGTTCGGCTAAGTGCGGAATGGATTTTCTTTCGCCGCTGTCTGCTTCCGAAAAGCTTTCCGAAGAGGTTGAAGAGCTTATAAAAGCCTGCGTATCCGGGGATAAAAACTCGGTTTTCGAGGAGGCGGGCGACGTGTTGTTTTCGGCTGTAAACGTGTGCAGGCTTGCAGGCGTTGACTGCGAAGAGGCTTTGAATGCGGCGGTAGACAAATTCACAAAACGCTTTGCCGCGTTCGAGAAGCTCGCTTTGGCGGACGGTGAAAAATTAGAGGATATGGATTTGTCCAGACAGGACTACTATTGGGCGCTTGCTAAAAATGAACTTAAAAAGCATTGAGATTGGCAAACTACATACAAAAAACAACGTCTTTTTGGCGCCGCTTGCGGGTTATACCAACGCGGTTTTCAGGGAAATGTGTTATAACCTCGGCGCGGGGCTTACCTTTACCGAAATGGTCAGCGCAAAGGGGCTTTGTTACGGCAGTGAAAAAACCGAGGAGCTTTTGAACGTTACGGAAGGCTACGACGGGATTAAAGCCTGCCAGATTTTCGGAAACGACCCCGACATTATGCGCCGCGCGTGCGAGAGCGAGGCTTTAAAGGGCTTTGAGCTTATCGATATAAATATGGGCTGTCCCATGCCTAAAATTTACAACAACGGCGAGGGAAGTGCGCTTTTGAACGATTTGCCTCTTGCCGAAAAAATTATTTCCGCCTGCAAAAAGAGCGGGAAAGCCGTGTCGGTTAAATTCAGGATAGGTCTTGACGAAAGCCGCATTATTTCCGCCGAGTTTGCCAAAATGTGCGAGGGCGCGGGCGCTGATATGATTTGCGTACACGGCAGAACGCGCGACAAAATATATTCGGGCGCGGTTAATTATAATGAAATCGCTGCGGCAAAAAACGCCGTTAAAATTCCCGTGATTGCAAACGGCGGGGTGTTCGGCAGCTCCGACGCGCAGAAGATTATTGAAAAGACGGGCGCGGACGGAGTGGCGGTGGCGCGGGGCGCAATGTACAACCCGTGGATATTCGCAAAAATCACGGGCGAATCCCTGCCCGACAAAAAGCAGTTTATATTAACCCAGCTTGAAAAAACGCGCAATCTTTACGGCGAGCGTTTCGCCTGTGTATTTATGCGCAAGATGTGCGCCTTTTACTTAAAATCCCAAAACGGCTGTGCAAAGCTCAGGGTAAAACTTTTCGCCTGCCCGACTTGCGAGGAGTTAAAAGAGCTGATAAATACTTTGTCTTTTGAATAAGAATAAAGCCGACGGCGCAATTCGCGCCGTCGGCTTTTTATAATTGTTATCTTAGTGTTCGGGAACTATTACGTTTGCGGTGCCGTACGTGTATTCGGTAACAATCGTTCCGTTGTCGCCGTAGTCTAAAACGACGTTGGCAAATCTGCCCTGATTATCCAGGGTTACAGTTAAGGTGCAGGCAAAGCGGATATAATAGCTATCATAAAGAATACAGGAATACAGATCCGAAGTGAAGACGTTTCCGTCCTGTGTAAAAATTTCGGGCAAATATGCAATTGAAGCGCATACAGTACCCTCAACGGTTGCTTAATACCTTAAATGTTGTTTCCGTATTTTAATTTTTTATATTACAGAAATAAGGATACAGTTATGCCATATTCTATTCTGTAATATATTCAATTTTTTATGCGTAAAAGATAACGCAAATAAAACCGTATAAAAAAATACGGACAAACTCGGGAAACGATAAAACAGTTTCCCATATTCAAGGTATTAAGCATAATAAGTACAGCACGCTTTTTGTCGATTTGCAAGTGTTTTTTGCGGCGACTAAATTCGGCAAAATTCGCCGTTTATTTTCATTTTACGCAAACTTTTAACCGCTATAATAGCTTTTACAATGCAGGTTTATGTTGAACTTGCCGTAGCCGAAAACTTTTGTATGGACTTTACCCTTTTATACTGCGCCAAGCTGGTTTGCAAAAATCCCGCAAGCGTGTTAAGGGTGGTAACCGCCTCGGCGGCGGGCGCTTGCTTTGCGGTGGTGTTTCCGCTTTTCAGGTTGGGCGCGGCGCTGTCGGTAGTGATAAAATTACTTTCAGGGCTGTTAATTTGTCTTTTGGCTGGCAAGTATAAATCAATTAAAGCATACGTTAAAATGACGGCTGTCTTTTTGGCGTTTTGCGCGCTTTTGGGCGGCGCGCTTATCGGCATATTTGCGCTGACGGGAATGGACTGGGCGCAGGGCGGGGGATATGTTCTTTCATCCGTGCCGATAGGCATACCTCTTTTTGCGGCGCTTCTTATCGTGATATTTGCGCGAAAGCTTGCGGCAAAACTGAAAAAAGTCGGCAAAACGACCGTAAAATGCAAAATTTTTTCGGGCGAAAAAAGCGTGGAGCTATCGGGCTTTTTCGACAGCGGAAACAAGGTTTACTATTCGGGACAACCCGTAAGCGTAATTCCGTTGACCGCCGCGCTGAAAATTGTTGACGCCGTCGGTATAAAAGAGGCGGTAAAAATACATACTGTTGCAGGAAGTAAAAAAATTAAAATTTTTACTGCGGACAAGGTGGAAATTTACGGCGGCGAAAAAACGGACGTCGTTAAAAACGTAAAAATAGGAATAAGCCCGACTGCGTGCGGAGCGGTGCTTCATCCCGACATAATGGAGGAGTTAAATGTTTGAAAAAATAAAAAAGCTGCTTGCCCTTATTTTAGGCAGAAACACCCTTGACTACATATGCGGCACCGAGGCGCTTCCCCTGCCCTTTTCGCAGGAGGAGGAAAGCGACAAAATTTCACTTTTGGAGAGCGGCGACGAGCGCGCAAAAGCCGAGCTTGTCGAGCACAATCTCCGCCTTGTTGTATACATAGCCAAGAAGTTCGAGGGTGCGGGCGTAGACGGCGACGACCTCGTTTCCGTGGGAACGATAGGGCTTATCAAGGCTATAAATTCATTTAAATCGGATAAAAATATCAAGCTGGCAACTTACGCCTCGCGCTGTATCGAAAACGAAATTTTAATGTATTTAAGAAGAATGTCGCGCTTAAAGCAGGAAGTCAGTTTTGACGAGCCTTTAAACACCGACTGGGAGGGAAACGAGCTTTTGCTGTCCGACGTTATGGGCACGGACGCAGATTCGGTTTATTCGGACATAGAGGGCGGCGTCGAGCGCGAGCTTTTGCGGGCTTCGCTTTCCAAACTTTCACAGCGTGAGCAAAAAATTATGCGTATGCGCTTTGCCCTGGACGGAGGCGAGGAGATGACCCAAAAGGACGTCGCCGATAAACTCGGTATTTCGCAAAGCTACATTTCAAGGCTTGAAAAAAAGATAATTTCAAAGCTTAAAAAGGATATTTCAAAACAGATTTAGTTACATATAAGTCCCCTTAGGTATTTTAGTACATATTAAAAATAAGGGGGATAACGTATGTTGCAAAAAGTCGTAATCTGCGGCGTGGACACGTCGGGTTTACCGTTGTTGAATTCAAAAGAACAGGAAGAGCTGATGAAAAAGCTGAAAGCGGGCGATAACTCCGCGAGGGATAAATTTATAGTAGGAAATATGCGCCTCGTGCTGTCGTTGGTGCGCAGATTCTGGGCTAAAAACGCCAACGCGGACGACGTTTTTCAGGCGGGTTGCGTGGGGCTTATCAAGGCGATTGATAACTTCGATATTACAATCGGCGTAAAATTTTCAACCTACGCGGTGCCTATGATACTTGGTGAAATCAAGAGGTACCTTCGCGATGGAAATTCTCTTCGCGTTTCGCGCTCTATAAGAGATACAGCCTATCAGGTATTGAAAGTGCGCGAAAAACTTGAAGCGGACGACGAGGAAGTAACCTACGATAAAATCGCAAAGGAAATGAATATCGCCGTTTCGGAAGTGGCGTACGCTTTGGACGCTATTTCCGACCCCGTGTCGCTTTACGAGCCGGTTTACAATAAATCGGGCGATACGCTTCTTCTTATGGACCAGATTTTCGACACCAAAAACAATGACGAAGTATGGACGGAAAAAGCCGCCCTGTACGAGGCGATTAGCCGTCTTGAAGGGCGCGAAAAGAAGATACTGTTTTTGAGATACTTCGAGGGTAAGACCCAGACCGAGATCTCGCAGGAAGTGGGCATATCCCAGGCGCAGGTTTCGCGTTTGGAAAAGACCGCATTGAAACAAATTAAAAGTTGTATATCATAACAAAAAAGGCGAACGGTTAACCGTTCGCCTTTTTTGTGTTGCGGTCCTATGGTTGTTAATGAAACAGGATATCAAAAATTCAGTAGCAAAAGAAAAGTTTGACGAAAAATGCAATAGGTAAAAGAAAAGATAAGAGATTATCTTATAGAATTTGCCGGCGAATACGAAAGAATTAAACCAATTTCAAAAGTAGATTTTAATCGCTGTTGCAATTCCGAAAATTGCTGTCTTGCGGAAGTTTTAGTGTGTAATACATATTTTACTTCGTGGACAGAGTTGTTTATAAATTTGATTTAAAGTGGGCGGAAAAATCCATTCCCAAACTTATAACTCAAATGGAAGTAATAGTATTAAATGATACTTTTGAGGAGTTGTATCGATACGCGTTAAAGCATATTTTGGGTTCGATTTTTAGTAATCGTAAATGGCAAACCATTTTGTAATCAAAATAGAGTTTTAATTTAAAAATCATTAAAAGTAGCTAAAAGAAGTCGCTTTTATTATGAAAGATTAACTATATAAGGTGTATTTATTGCCTATTTATAGGTGTATAAAATGCTTTATTAAGTTAAATAATATTTCTTACAATGTTGTATAATATGAGGTGTAATATGGATAAGAAAATTATTTTAGCTAGAATTGATGAGCTGATGAAAGAAAAAGGAATAACTAATTATGAGCTCAGAGAAAACGCGGATATATCTTCAACAATATATCAATGGCGCAAAAATGCTAAAAGAGATGAATCCCGTACGCCTGCCTTGAAATCGATAGAAAAAATATGTGATTATTTTGGCGTATCGTTGGCTTATTTCTTTTCTTTTGATAAAGAAAGTCAACGTCAAATAGAATATAAGGATTTATAT
>JAIDOO010000064.1 GCA_029063275.1 Clostridia bacterium | reverse complement strand
AGATGTGTCTAAGCGACAGGTTATAAACGTGGCGTTCGACGGGCAGGGGATTAAGGAATTGTCTGCAAGCCTCGCCCCGTTAGACATTCTTTAAAACGGTTGCGGTTTGAGCCGTCTCGGATTGCGTTCAAAAGCCTTAACAGGCATTACTGATAAAAGGTACATATATGGACAGAATACGCGAACTTATAACCATATTAAATAAATGGGCTTACGAATATTACGTTTTGGACAATCCGTCGGTTTCAGACAGGGAGTACGACAAGCTGTACGACGAATTGAAAAATCTGGAAGAGCAGACGGGCAGGGTTGACTTTGATTCCCCTACTAAAAGGGTGGGCGGCGAGCCTGTCAAGGGATTTATCCGCCACGCGCATATCGCGCGGCTTTATAGCCTTGACAAAAGCGTGTCATACGACGAGCTGGACGCATTTTTTACGCGCATCAAAAAAGCCGTGCCCGACCCCGAGTATACTGTAGAGTATAAGTTTGACGGACTTACTATGTGTTTGACCTACGACGGCGGAAAATTCGTCCGCGCGACTACGCGCGGCAACGGCGTAGAGGGCGAGGACGTAACCGCCCAGTGTCTTACGATAAAATCCTTTCCGCTGACGATAAATTATAAAGGAACTTTGGAAGTGCAGGGCGAAGCGGTTATAAGGCTGAGCGTTCTTGAAGAGTACAACAAAACAGCAAAGGAACAGCTCAAAAACGCGCGTAACGCCGTTGCGGGCGCGATACGCAACCTTGACCCCAAAATCACTGCGGAAAGAAAGCCCGAAATTCTTTTTTACAACGTAAATTATATGAGCGAAGGCTTTTTGAAAACCCAGCAGGAGCACTTCGATTTTCTCAAAGAAAACGGCTTTAAGGTTTTCGGGTTTTTGCGCGTCTGTAAAGACGGCGACGAGGTAAAAGCCGCAATTGAAGAGATTGACGTCGCAAGGAAAAATCTTGACGTTTTGACCGACGGCGCAGTAGTCAAGCTCAACGACTGCACCGCGCGCGAGGGGTTGGGACATACGGACAAATTTCCGCGCTGGGCTATGGCATACAAGTTCGAAGCGGAGGAAAGCGTAACCTCCGTCAAAGACGTAATCTGGCAGGTGGGCAGGACGGGCAAGCTTACGCCCCTTGCAATAGTGGAGCCCGTGGAGCTTGCGGGCGCAACCGTCAGAAAGGCGACCTTAAACAATTTTGGCGACGTTATCCGCAAGGACGTGAAAGTGGGCAGTAAGGTATTAATCCGCCGCTCTAACGAGGTCATTCCCGAAATTTTAACTGCCGTCGAACACGCCGAAGGCAGTGTTCCCGTTGTTAAGCCCGACTTCTGCCCCGACTGCGGAAGCAGGGTGGTTGAAAACGGCGCAAATATTTTTTGTCCCAACAGGCTGTGCCGTCCGCGTATTATCGGAAAAATGGAACACTTTGCGCAAAAAGACGCAATGGATATAGAGGGACTTTCGGAAGCCACCGCAGGACAGCTTTACGACGTTTTGGGCGTTACTAACTGCTCGGCGCTGTATTCCCTGACCGCCGAAGATCTGGGCAAGCTGGACGGCTTCAAGGATAAAAAGATATCTAACCTTTTAACAGCGATAGAAAAGAGCAAATCCGTTCCCCAGGAGAGATTTTTGTTCGCGCTGGGTATTGACGGCGTGGGCAAGGTGGCGGCAAAGGATTTATCCAAAATTTACGACTTAAACTCACTTGCAAACGCAACGGCGGAAGAGCTGACCGCGCTTGAAAACATAGGCGAAATCACTGCGGAGGCGATAGTCAACTGGTTTAAGGACGGGGAAAATTCTGCCGAGGTGAAACGGCTTTTGGATGCGGGCATAACCTTTAAGAAAAAGGAAAGAGTTTCGGGCGGAGTATTTGCGGGGCAGTTCGTGGTGCTTAAGGGCACGCTGGAAAGCTTCAAGCGGAGCGAGGCGCAAAAGCTTATCGAGGACAACGGCGGAGAGTGCCAAAGCTCGGTTACGGCAAAAACCACGCTTGTTGTCGCGGGCGAGGCGGCAGGGTCCAAGCTTGACAAAGCCAAAAAACTGGGCGTAAAAATAATCAATGAAAACGAGTTTAAACAAATACTGTCATTATAACGTAAATTTTTTCGGCGCGGAGCAAAAAGCTCTGCGCCGCAATTTTTTTGTAAAAAACAATTGACAAAAGCAAAAATGCGTAGTATTATAG
>JAIDOO010000063.1 GCA_029063275.1 Clostridia bacterium | reverse complement strand
ATACGGTAACCTTTAATCCCTCGCTGGATTATTACGTACAAGTAAATAATATCAAGAGCGGAATGGTCAACCGCACCACCGACGAGCGTCTTGCCGTGGGCGGTAAAGGGCTCAATGTTTCGCTTGCGCTTAAAAATCTGGGCGACGAAACTCTTGCACTCGGCTTCGTGGCGGGCTTCACGGGTCAGGCGATCCGCGACAAGGTTACCAAATTGGGCTTAAACCACGACTTTATCGAGGTCGCGGGGCAAAGCCGTATTAACGTAAAAATCAAAAGCAATACCGAAACGGATATAAACGGCGTCGGCGCGAAAATTTCGGAAGAGGACGTCGACAAGCTTGTAAGAAAACTGAAACGCCTTTTGCACGAGGGCGACTGGCTAATAGTCTGCGGAAGCGTTCCCGCAACTCTGGATGAAAACACTTACGCCAACCTTTTTAAACAACTCAAAAACAAGCGCGGTATAAACTTCGTCGTGGACGCGTGCGGAAAACTGCTCACAAACACTTTGCAGTACAAGCCTTTTTTGATTAAACCCAACATATACGAAATGTGCGAGATTTTCAACCTCACGTCCATTCCCGATTTAGAGGGCATCTATGCCTGCGCGAGAAAATTGCAGGATATGGGCGCACGCAACGTAATAATTTCAATGGGCAATGCGGGCGCGGCAATGGTTTCGGAAACGCACCAATCGATTTACGTCCGTGCGGCGCGCGGTCAGCTTGTAAACTCCGTCGGCGCGGGCGACTCTATGATAGCGGGATTTATACACGAGTATTTGCAATCAAACAACTACTTCTCCGCCTTAAACTACGCAACCGCTGCGGGAAGCGCGTGCGCTTTCACCAAAAATCTTGCCACCAAGGAACAAATAGAATACATCGAGTCATTAATGCTATGACCGAGCTTTTTTTAACAGAAAACAGCAATCTTTACGAAAAAGCCGAAGCTCTTATAAAACGGCGCCTTGACTCTCCCTTTAAAATTTTGCGGAATGAAAACGGCAAGCCGTATATCGAAGGCGACCCCCTTTACTTCTCCCTTTCGCACAGCGGAACGAAAGCGGCAATCGCTTTAAGCGACTCACCCTGCGGCGTCGATTTGGAAATGGTCAACGGAAAGAGCCGTAAAGTAGTTTTAAACAGCTTTTCAAACGAAGAGCGCGCCGAAATTGCAAGCGAGCGGGATTTTCTGACACACTGGACTGTCCGCGAAAGCTATATAAAAATGCTGGGTCTGACGCTTGCCTCTAAGCTAAAAAACCTCGAATACGTAGGCGGCGAACTCTTTGACAATGGACAAAAACCAGAGTACAGTTTTTTTACCGACGGCGGCGCGGACTTTGTGTTTTCACTCTGCGTTCAGTCCCGAAACGAAAAACCGCCCGTAATCAAAAATATCTGAACCCGAGCATTCGGCGCGGGTTTTTTTATTTCATTCTATTGCCTTATCGCGCGTTTTCCTGTATAATGGTATTATGAAATGTTTTGTAATCGCAATGGATAAAGAGGCCGAGCCTTTAATAAATGCTATGACAGCCGTCAGGCAAAAAAGCGTGTGCGGAAAGCGAGTTATTTCGGGTAAACTTTTCGGCAAAAAAATCTGCGTTGTAATCTGCGGCGTAGGAAAAGTGAACGCGGCGTGCGGAACGCAGTACGCAATAGACAAATCGGGCGCGGACGAAATTATCAATATAGGAGTTGCGGGCGGGCTGAACAACAGCCTGAAAATCGGCGGAATTTACTGCATATCCGAAGCCGTGCAGTACGACTTCGATTTAACACAGTTAAACGGCACCGAAATAGGCACTCTGGACGAGTGCAAAACGAATTACCTGCCGTTAAAATCAAACGGTTATCCCGAAAAACGGCTTGCCACAGGCGACAGGTTCAATGACAGCAAGGACGATTTTAAGCTTCTGACTAAAACGCTTAAAGCCGATATACGCGATATGGAAGGCGCCGCAATTGCGCAGGTCTGTATGCACGCAAAAGTTCCCTGCCGTTCCTTTAAAATCATTTCAGACTTAGCGGGCAGCGGCTCGACCACCGAGCAATACCTTAATAACCTTACTGTCTGCTTCGCAACCTTTGCGCGCGAATTGAAAAAGATTACGGAATTGATT
>JAIDOO010000062.1 GCA_029063275.1 Clostridia bacterium | reverse complement strand
CCTTTAAGACAGACCGTATTCGGAACTATTACGCTTTTAACGTTTTTTAAAATATTGCCGCTGACCGAAATTTCAACCCTGTCGGGCAAAGCGCCCAGCGCGCTTTTGGCAAGCGCGGCAGCGTATGCAAGCGAGATTGGCTCGGTACAGCCCATAGCGGGCAACAGTTCTTCTTTTAAAATACTTAAATATCCTTTGTAAATGCACTTTTTCATATTATCCCTTGCGTGTTCCGCCGCCCGTTAACTTAGATTTAGAATAGCTTAATATGGAAAAATTGTCAAGTAAAAAACTATTGACTGTATATGGCGGAAAATGTTATAATATGAGTGTAAAAATCTATTAATAAAACGGAGGAGCGTATGGAAAAAAGCGTACAAAGCGCACCGCGCAAAAACGGCTCGGTCGGCAAAAACGTACGGCTGTATTACGGCATTGCGCTAAGCGTAATGACCGCAGTCTGCGGCGCGTTTTTCATTGCCGCCGTCTGGAACGTCTATCTCTCGGGCGAAGGGTTCAGCCGCGAAAGGCTTGTTGAAAGTATAAATACTTTCGCGCTAGTGCCCTTTATAATCTGGGTGGTTATGTGCTTTGTCGGCTGGGTGCTCTGGGAGGTCTATCCGCCCGAAAGCAAGCGTTATAAAAACGACGTAAGGTATAATCTTTACCGACAGAAAAAGCGTATGCCCGACACTGTGAGCGAAGAGCTTAAAGCTTCGTTCGAAGCGGTCAAACGTGAAGAAAAAACGGTAAAAATATTATGGATGGTGGCATCTGTTATCTGCCTTGCCGCAGCGGTTTACACGGTAGTTTATCTTTGCCTGCCTTCGAGCTTTCCCTCGGTCGAAAACAAGAGTATACCCGTCTTTACAATGGTTAAAAGAGTTTTGCCCGTAGTACTGGCGGCGTTTGCTGTATGTTGCGGAGTTGCTGTTTACGAGGGTAAATCGGCGAAAAAACAGCTTAAAGAAGTGCAAAAACTTACCGTCGGCGAAAAGGTAAAAATCAAACCCAACCTTTGGACGAAGTGGCGGGACAAAGCCGTGCAAAAAGCTGATAAAAGGTTTTATGCGGGACTTGTTAAATTTATGGATTTCAACGGAAAGCATTATGTTGCAATTATCCGAATCGCGGTCGCGTGCGTGTGCGTGGCGTTCGTTATCGCGGGAATATTCAACGAAGGTATGAACCAAATGCTTCAAAAAGCAATAATAATTTGTTCGGAGTGTATCGGTCTTGGCTAAAATTAAAAGCTTTTTTATAAAAGTCGGACAGTGGTTTAAAAGACACGCACCCACTAAACGACGGCTGATACAAATTTATACCGCGCTTTTATTCAATGCAAATTTAAAGGGAATAATAAGCGGCGGTGATAACATTATTTACACCGGCGGAGTAAAAAATATCTGCTCGCCCGGACTTAACTGTTATTCCTGCCCCGGCGCCGTTGCGTCCTGTCCTTTGGGCGCGTTGCAAAACGCAATGGGCAATACGGACACTCGCGCTCCATATTACGTTCTGGGAATTATCGGGCTTTTGGGACTTATGTTCGCCCGCACGATTTGCGGGTTCTTCTGTCCCGTGGGTCTCGGTCAGGAGCTGTTGTATAAAATAAAAACCCCCAAACTGAAAAAGAGCCGCTACACGCGGATACTTTCGTACTTCAAATATGTACTGCTAATCGTAATGGTAATTGCAATTCCCGCAATTTACGCGGATATACCTGCGTTTTGTAAGTACATATGCCCTGCAGGAACGTCGGCTTCGATTTTACAGCTGATAAATCCTTTCAACGACGATAAGTACGGAATGCTCGGATTTTTATTCAGTTGGAAGTTCTCATTACTTGTTGCATTTATTGTAGGCAGTATATTTATATTCCGTTTCTTCTGCCGTTTCTTCTGCCCGCTCGGCGCGATTTACGGTTTCTTCAACAAGATAGCGCTAATCGGCGTAAAGCTTGACAGGCAAAAGTGTATCGATTGCGGAATGTGTATACAGACCTGCCAGATGGATATAAAGCACGTGGGCGACCACGAATGTATCAACTGCGGCGCGTGCATTTCAGTCTGTCCGACTAAGGCGATAAGCTGGAAGGGCGATAAGCTGTTTATTAAAAAATCGGAAATAGAGGAAGAGGTGAAAGCCCCCTCGCTTACCGCAGTATTGGAGAGCGGTACAACCCTTAAAACGGCTGAAGAGGTGTCGGGAAGTAAAGTTGCTATTGAAAGTGTAAAAGCCGAAGCTGAAACAAACGTAAGCGTTAAAGAGGATATGCCCGTGCAAAAGAGCGCGGCGGTCAAAGCGTTCAATAAGCGCGCGTTCTGGTTGCAGTTCAGTGCTTGGGCGCTGGCGCTGTGCGTTCTCGTGGCATCGCTTGTGTATTTCAATTTCTTTGCGCCTACTTCGCCGGTTTCGGGTATTCAGGTAGGAGACGACTGCCCCGACTTCACATTCTCAACCGTATACGACAGTAAGGGCGCAGGCAACGGCGACGATAAGATTACGGAAATATCCGTATCCGAAATTACGGGACAGGGTAAGGTATTGGTGCTGAATTACTGGTATACGACCTGCGGACCTTGCGTTGCGGAGCTTCCCGGTTTTAACAGGGTAAGAGAAGAGTTCGGCGACGACGTTATGATAGTTGCCTTGCACAAGGCGGGACTTGTAACAAACGCGAAGATACAGGAGTTTATAGATACTACTATAAACGACGGCGTAAATTACTGGTCGGAATATTCTCTGGTGTTC
This sequence comes from Clostridia bacterium, assembly GCA_029063275.1. GTDB lineage: Bacteria > Bacillota > Clostridia > Christensenellales > Borkfalkiaceae > Coproplasma. The sequence goes on along the minus strand of JAIDOO010000062.1, from coordinate 9,892 downwards.
GGACTTGATACAAATAACGAAAGTTACAGAGCTCTCGGCGGAAGTACGATTTATCCTATGACCGTAATCGTCGGTACGGACGGTAAAATCTCGTTCAGACAGCACGGTCCTGTGGAAGAAGACGATTTGAGGCAGGCGCTTATAGATGCGGGCGCAACGCTTGCACAGTGATTGTAATTCAAGGACAATATAAAATAAGCCCCGCGCACGAAAGTGCGCGGGGCTTTTTGTTTGATTTGCGGTTTGCCTATTTACGGCACGGCTATTAAGATACGCCGCCAAGCCTAAGGCTTGCCCCGCGCACTTTCGTGCGCGGGGCAAATTTGTTTTACCGTTTTAGTTTTTTGTGATAGTTACGTCAAATTCTCCTGCGTCGAGATTTACTGTTGCAAGCGCTTCAAATGTTATATATTCGCCTGCTCCGAGAGTGAACTCGTAAGAGTATTTTCCGGCCGCAGTGTTGATTGCCGTCGAGTCGTATCTGTCGTCGCCTGACGTGGCGTCAACGTAAATCATTGCGGTTGCATTCGTGGGAACACTGATGGTGTAGGTGCCGCCCGTCGTTGACAGGAACGTGAATTTAGCACCGTCGTCGCCCTCGTTTAACGTAATGTGCTTTGTACCGCCGTTGTCGTTGAAAGCTTCATCGCCTGTTACCGTATACGGTTCGATCGTTACGTTGTAGGTGTGGCTGCCGCTATTATACAACGACGCGCAGTAGAAGGTGAATGATTCGCCGGCTTCAAGCGTAAACTCGAAATGTCCGATACCGTCGACATAGGTTTCATAACCTGATTCGTCTAAAATAAGAGCGTCGGGGTCATCGGTTATAATTGTAAACATACCGCCTTCTTGTGAAGTAAACGTAAACGGTACGCCGTTGTACAAGTCCGCTTCGGGAACGGTTACGCTGTTATTGCCTAAATTCAGCGTGCCGGATTCTGCGGTTTGCTTTTCAACAATCTGCCATTCAAATGCGTAAATGCCGTTTACAACGTTGCCGCTGCCGTCTTTTGCGGTGAGCAGGAACGCGTATCTTGTTCCGCTTGTGCAGGTAAGTCTGAGAGTTTCGCCAAACTGATAGGTGTTGCCGTTATAAACAATCTGACCGAGGGGGGACTTTATTGTAAACGAATAGTCGATAGTGCCGCTCATAAGCATAGGCTGGACGTAAATCCATACGCCCTCTTCGTTTATCTCTTTGTCTACAACAAATACTGAATAACCCGTAGAGGTAAGCTGAATTGCGTTGCTTGCGTTAAGACCCTTGGAGGGCTCGGCGCCATCCGTACCCGAATCGTCGCCGAAGAATGCTTCAATCACATTCGCGGTTGCGTTGCCTACAGTTATGCTTGCATTGCCCGTGCCGTTTAAGGTAAAGGTTACGCTTTCATTTTCCGCAAGGCAGATATGGAGGAGAGCATCGTCGTTATAGAAGCCCGTCTGGGTTCCGTCAACGGCAATCGTGCAACCCGACACCGCGAAGGTGTAAACGCCGTAGGTGGTTGCGGTGAACTGCGCGTATGCGTTACCGCTTATTCCGCTTAAATCAAGCTTGTTGGTCGTGCCGACAAGAATGAAGGGGTCGGTCTGCGAGCCCGCACCTGTTGCGTCCATACCGTCCGCAGGCATATAGTACTGGCAGGGAAGAAGCCAAGCGTAATCGCCTGCCAATTGCGTTTCGGTCATCTGACCCTTTGCCGCAAGACGCTGGAGGAAGGTGTAAACAGCTTCGTCAACGGGATAAACGCCGTCCGAATTGACTTTATCGGCATAAGCCGTAAGGAATTCGGAATAATCGTATCTCGCTGTCAGCTTGCCGTCTTTGTCGTAAACGGGGAAAATGTAACCCGTTGCCCAGTAGGGATTACCTCCGTCGCTGGTTCCGAGGTCTATAATCGAACACTGTCCCACGCGGTTAATGGTTTTTGTAAGGTTTACAAGAAGCACGGGACCCGTTTTTGTGCCGACGTGGTAATAACCGTCGTCGCCTAATACGCAGGCAAGCGAGCCGTCAATCGTCATAAGAGTGAGGGTGCCGTTCTGCTTGGTGAATGCTTCAAGGTTTTGGGGCGCATCGATATAGGTGGTTTCGATTTCAGGCGGTTCTTCTGCGTTGAGTATTCTTTCAACCGTAACGGTTACTTCGCAGTCGGCTGAAGCGTAAATTCCGAAGAACTGTGCGGCGCGCGATTGGTTTCCGCTTACCGTAAGCGTGCGCGTAAGAGTTCCTTGTGCGCCGCTTGCCGTCGTATCGATTTTGTTGTAAGGTACGCCGATCAGGTTGGTGGGGGTGTCGTCGCCGTTTGCCGTGTTGTATTGGTCAACAGTATAAACGTAGCCCATACCGTTAAAGCCGTACATTACAACGCTCGAATTGCTTGAAGAGAACGAAACGGTGTAAACGCCTGCCGCCGCTTTTGTAGCCCAGAGCTGGTTGTAGTCAAGCTTTTCGCTTCCCTGAAACTGGTCGGGGTTACTGCTGTCGTATCCCTCGTCGGAGCCGAGCTCTTTATATGATTGGAAAGTGAAGTAGGAGTGTACGCCGCTTTTGAGGGACAGCGTAATAGTGTCCGAGCCGTGTTCAACGTACGTCATAGTAGCTTCGTCAGTTCCGTCGTAATTGCTGTCGTCAAATGTACGGTAGTATTCGATTTCACTGTAGGGTTTGTCTGCAAAGCTGCTGGGAGCGTAAGTGAACTCGTATGTTGCATACCAGTTTTCGTCAAATTCTGCGTTAAGATCTACAATACGGTAGCCGTAGGGGTAAACTCTTTCGCTTCCGCTTGCTTCCGCAAGGTAAACCGAGTATTGAATTCCCTCTTCGGGTGTAAAGTTTGTAAACGTAGCTTTTCCGTTTTTGTTGGTAGTTGCAACAACGGGAACGCTTTCGCCTGAGTCTGATTCGGTGTAAACGTAGTTGGTTGTGTAATTTTGGTAATAGCCGATTCTGAAGGTTACGCCCTCAACGCCGTTACCGTTCTGGTCAACAGCAGTAACGGTGTAGGCGGGGTCCTGCGATTGCGTAGGGTCGGGCTTACAAGCCGCAAAGCCTGTTGCCGCCGCCGCAACGCAGGTAGTGGAAAGAAGGGCTATAAGCACTTTCTTTTTAACCGTCATTTTTTATCTCCTTAATAATTATAATCAGTTTTGTGCAACGAGAGTAATAGTATACGTGTTGTAGCCGTCAAGATAAAGGTCCTCATAGGTAAAGCCGTCTTTAACGCCGAGAAGCTGAACGTGCCATTTAAAACCCTCGTCAAGAGTGTTGCCTTTAAACTGGCTTTCGGTAAAGCTGATTGTGCCGTCGGCTCCGAGGTCGATAGGTTCGGTGCAGAAACCCGTTTGTTCTGTTTCGGGATTTGCTGCGCAAATCTGAACCTGGATTTTGGTGTCCTCATCTCCGCCGGCGGTAACGCCTGCCGTGCCGTCCGTAAGTCCGTTAACGGGGGTGCCGTCTTCGTATACAACCTTAATGACGTAACTTGTGGGTTTGCAGGCGGTCATCGTCAAGCCCATACACAAGACTGCGACGATAAGAGCCAAAGCTGCCGTGATGCTGATTAATGTCTTTTTCATTATTATGCCTCCAAATTTTAAAATTTGCATATATTATATCTCAAAATACATAATTATGCAAGAAAAAAGGCTTAAAATGTTTAAAACACGCCTTGATGTGTATTATTATCATTAACTGCGCCATAGTTGTTAAACTGTTAAGTTTATTCCGCGTACCATACCGTTAAAATGCGATTGTTTTGATTATTTTTGCCGGATTTCCGCCTGCTACGGTATTCGGGGGTACGTCTTTCGTTACAACCGCGCCTGCGGCAACCACGGCGTTTTCGCCTACGGTTACGCCCGCAAGAATTATTGCGCCCGAGCCTATCCATGCGTTTTTGCAAATTTTTATCGGACTGCACAAAAGAACGCTGTGGTCGTGTAAATCGTGGTTGGCGGTAAGGACGGAAACGCGAGGCGCAATCATAACACCGTCCTCTATGATAACGCCGCCGCGAGCCATACAGATAAAATCGTTATTTACAAAAACGTTTTTGCCAACCCGGACGTTGTTTGCCAAATCTATTTGCATGGGCGGCATAAACGAGCTTGATTTATCTATCTTGCCGCAGAACAGTTCGTCTTGCAAACCGCGCAGGTCGGCGGTCATAGGCTCGGTATTGTTAATCTTAAAGCAAAGCTTACGGCATCTCGCCATCTCTTCTGCCGTCTTTTGAAAGGCGGACTCGCGCATATCAACTCTTTCAATATTTTTATTTGCCATACTTAACCTCAATCCGCAGGACTAAACTGCGATAAACGGGCTTCTTGTTCTTTCAGGTTCAGCGTAAAATAACGCTTGCCGCAATCGAGTTTTTTTATGGATTGCATTTCTCCGTCCGTGAGGGCAAAATCAAACACTTTGAAATTATCTCTCAGGTGTTGCGGGTTTGTGGACTTCGGAAATACGATATTGCCCTCCTGAATATGCCAACGCAAAATTATCTGGGCGGCAGTCTTACGGTATTTTCTGCCGAGCTCCGCAAAAAGCGGTTCGCTCAGAAGGCGCGGGTCGCCGTGCCCGAGCGGATACCAGCTTTCAATAACGGTTCCGTAGGATGCAAGGCGCTTTTTCAAATCGTCCTGCTGGAAGTAAGGGTGGCACTCTACCTGCAGAACGGACGGCTTAACCGTTGCCGCTTGCATAAGGGCTTCAAGATTTTCATTGAAATTGCTTATTCCGATTGATTTTACCTTGCCCGCTTTTACCGCGCGTTCCATATCTTTCCACGCCCCTGTAAAATCTCCGAACTGCTGGTGTAAAAGCAAAAGGTCTATATAATCCGTATCGAGGCGCGCAAGCATTTTGTCGATTGCCTCGGCTGTTTTGCCCTCGCCGTATTCGCTTGGCCACAATTTTGAAGTAATCCATATCTGCCCGCGCGGGATGCCGCATTTTCTGACGGCGGTGCCCACGCCCCGTTCGTTCTGATAGGCGTGGGCAGTATCTATATGGCGGTAGCCGAGCTTTAACGCCTGCAGGCAGTTTTGTTCGGTAAGACTGTCGCCGTCCACCATAAATACACCCAGACCGAGCTGAGGTATTTTATTGCCGTCGTTTAAAGTAATGTAATTCTGTTCCATAATCGCAATTCTCCTTAGATTTTCGCTTTTGGATATTATAGCAGACCATATTATATAAGTCCTTGTTTTTTTAATTGAAATATGCTATAATCAATTCAAATATTTTATAGCAGGACATATATGAATACCAAACAGATAGATTGCGTATTAGAGCTTTCGAATACTCTGAATTTTTCAAGGGCGGCAGAAAATCTGTTTATCAGCCAGCCTTCGCTGACGTACCAGATTCAGAGTTTGGAGGAGGAAGCAGGGTTTAAAATTTTTGACAGAACGGCAAAGAGCGTAGCTTTAACGCCCGCGGGCACGCAATTTTGCATAGCGCTCCGCAGGATAAAAAACGATATTAAAGCCGCCGTAGAGGAGGGGCAGAATATCGGCTCGAAATACAGCTCTTCACTCAACGTCTGTGTGCCGATGCGCTCGTGCATAACGTTTTTGCCGCAGATTGTGCAAAAATTCGAAAAAGCTATGCCAAACGTAGCGCTGAATATCAAATTCGTATACGATGAAACGCGACTGGATTATTTCTTGCGGAAGGAGCAGGATATTCTGTTTGCGCGCGAACAGGAGCTGAGCCGTTTTACAGGCGCGGCAACTGTTCCGCTTTTTAAAAGCCGTTTGTATATTATTTTACGGCGGGACGACCCTCTTTGCACAAAAAAACTTATAACGGCGGACGATTTGGCGGAGCGCACATTTATGGTCGGCGGCGGTTCAACGCCCGAAATGATTGCCGTGCAAAACCGCATAATAAGAGGTGGCAAGGTAAAAGTTTTGAATTGTCCCGACCATCAAACCGCTCTTTTAAACGTTGCGGCGGGTCGGGGCGTAACGCTTTCACCCGGTTTTACAAACGACCGCACGGGCGAGTTTGTTTACGTTCCGTTCGATTGCAAAGAACGTTGCCACTGCGTTCTGGGCTATCATAAGGACGATACGCGTGAAAGCGTAAAATACTTTTTGGAGTTGTGCCAAGCCGCCTATAAAAACGCCGGAAATATTGATTTATAAAAAAACAAAACCTCTTCCGAAACGGAAGAGGTTTTGAAGTTTTTTAGCACTTATCAGGCATTGGGATTGCCGATATACTCGTAGTAGCAAGCAAGCATTTTCCACGCGCTCGACGAGGGACCTTCTTCATAGTAGAGCTGGCAAGCAATGTTTAAAATGTTTACAAGCTCTTGGTTGGCTTCGAGCAATCCGTAAAGCTCGTCGCCTTTATTTTTGCCGTTAATCGACTGACGGTAATAAGTCATCATCGTACTGGTATAGTTAAGACCGCCGTTACGGCTGAAATCGAACACGCCGCTATCAATCATTTGATAGAGCGAATGACCGTTGTGGTCGAAATAGTTTTGGTGTACGAAGTCGATATAAACTTTCGAGCCGAAGGTGAAATCGTCTGTGTAGTGGTAATAGCATTTGGTAAACGAGTCGTAAGCTACGTTGATTGCTATATAGTAGTTGTTGCCGTTTGCGTCGTATGTGAACAAACCGTCGCCCGTAGAAGCGTAACGCAGGAAGCTTACGGTTTCTTCGCCTACATATTCGATATGCATTATAAAGTCGCCTGTGCTTCCGGGAGGATACAAAGCTCCGTGGACGTAGTAGGTCTGACCGCCTTCGAGCCAGATATATTCGTAATACTCGTCGTGGCTTGAATTGTAAATGGGCGAATCGTAACGCATATCGTTATCCGATTCGACAAGCATATTCAAGTCGGAATCGAAGATGAAAAGCTTGGGGTCTATACCGCTGACGGTTTCTGCTTCCGAACGGAAGAGATATACGCCTGATTTGTCGGGAACGAACTTGAACTTGATGCCGCCGCCGTCGCCGAAGTTGATTATCTTATTGATGTTTACGCTGTTTTCACCTAATTCGGCAATGAACGCATTTTCGTAAATCAAGCCCTTTACGGGGTCGAGCGTCGTATAGCATTCGTGATCGTCCGGATCTTCAAGGTCGTGCTCGGCGCCGTGGTGTACGAAGTAGTAGCAGAATTCCAGCCACTGACCGTCATATTTTACGTCGCCCTCGGCAAACATTTCGGGGTAATCTGCATACATCGCGTTGATGAATGCGTTTATTACTGCAATCAGACTGTCCGTTACAGGGATAACGCCGTTGTCCGAGAAGCCCTGCAAATAGTACGCCTGAATTAAATAATCCGTCATTGCGTCTGTAAGATATTTGAATTTGAGGGGTTCGGCTTGAGTATCGGCGCGGTCGTAGTTTGACATTTTCCAGAACGACAGCAGATAAAGGGATGCTGCGGTGTTCTGGCTCTGGGGGTTCACGAATGTGGTCGAGCCCAAGTGCTTTTCAGCCCAGTAGCCTGCGTTTAAGATGTCCGCAAGAATCAAAGTTTCTTTTCCGTTTGACGGAGTATAGTAGTAGTAACCGTCGTCGTGCTTAGTTACGGTTATATTATAGCCGCCGGTAAGCTCGTGGTTGTAGCCTGCATCGTAGTGCAGGTCGTTGACAATCGAAGTCTGCTGGTCAATGGTGTCTACGACCTCGCTGACGGGGCGGATGTTAAGATTTCTTATCGAAGCCCTTTCGTTGTCGACGTTGGTTTTGAGGTCTTTATAGTACATAAACGCAACTGAAACCGTTTCGTTACGGTTTGCAACGTATACAGCCAGTTCTTCTTGCCAGCCTTCGCTGTTGCCGCTGTACTGTGCGACTATCGAACCGTTTACAAAAGCGTAAAGAATATCTACTTCGTTTTCGGTTATTACGTTGTATTCATACGAAATCGCGTCGCCGGGAGTAAGATAAATATCCGCGTATATGGTTGCAAAGGAGTAGTGCACTTCCGCGTTGGTTGCGGTAATATACGTTTTATTGTCCTCTGTCTTTATTTCCCAAGGCCAGGTGTATTCCTTATCCCTGCCTTCTTCCTCGTAGTACTTAATGATTTCGGCGTTGCCCTTTACTTCGCCGGTGAGCGCGGCGTTGATTTCCTCGTTAGAGGGCATAACCTTATTGCCGTCGGGTCTGGTGAACTCCTCGGGAACTTCACCGGGGTCGTCGGGCTCGGTATTGATATTGCCCTGGTTGTAATTGTCGTTGGTGTAATAGTTGAACATCGCCCTCCAATAGGAAGCCGCAGTCTGGCTGCCTTCCGTATTGATGGTTGCAACTACGCCGAATCTGTCGATTATGACGGTGGTGGGGAACGCGGAAACATTGAACTTCGAGGTCAAGCCTGCGGCGTCGTAGCCTAAATTAAAGGACAGACCCATAGTAACTTCCGCAAAGGTCTTTATAGCCGCGTTTGCGTCCTGATAGGAGAGCGCGATAATCGCAAGTTTATCCTTGTAAGCCTGATAAGCTTCCTCGATGGCGGGGAATTCCAGACGGCAGGGGTTACAGCCGATGTAAAAGAAGTTGAGCATTACGGCTTTGTAAGCGTTTTCGCCGTTAAGGAAATCGGACAGCGTGAGTTTTGTGTTGCTGACCGCGTCGGTAAACGCGAAGTCGTACATAACGTCGCCGACCGAGTAAACGGTATTGGAAGCGGCGGTGGAGGTAATTACGCGCGAGGGTATATTGATAACCACGTTTCCGGTGTCAACCTCGGTGTAATACTGCTTGCCGTCGAGATAATAACCCTCGGGCAGTGAAGACGAGTCGACAACGAGCTGATAAACGTCGGCTTCCAAGGGCATACTTATAATGCCGTTTTTGGAAATACCGGTGGCAACCGTAGTTCCTCCCTTTCTGAATTCAACCCTGACGCCGTTAAGTCCCATACCTCCGGACGACTGAACGGTCAGGTTGTAAACGCCGTTAAAAGTTTCGTCTCCTGGTTCGACGAAGCCCGCCGGTTTCCTGAAATTCACTGCGTTCTTATTCGAGCATGCGGCGACGGCAAGTCCCGCACACACGGCAAAGCAGGAAACAAGTACGGCGAGTATGATTTTTTTGAATTTACTCATAGAGAAACCTCCTGTAATTCAATCCTGTATTTTATTTGCCTTTATATAATATTGAAAGGCGAACTTTCTTCCCTATTATGATACCATAATATGCCGTCCAAATCAAGTAAAATGTAATACAATTGTATAAAAAATCGGTTTTTTATGGGGTTTGGAAACTTTTATGCAAAAATTAACCTTTTTTATGCGAAAAATTTTCATTCGAATGCAAAAAAGTGTATAAGGTAATAATTTTGCGAAAAAAAATATGTGATTTTTTTCTCCGCTTTCTGTTTAACGGCGGGTTGAAGGTTTATATTAATAATGTAAACCGATACATTTTAAACTGCGGACAAGTGTTAAAAATAAGTATGTGCCAAAAGCGCGGTTTAAAATCTGTTCGTATTTAAATACTTCGGTCGGTAAAAAGGCGAAATTATTATGGGCAAAGAAAAGAAAGAAAAAATTCAGTCCGAAGAAGGGCTTGAAGAAGAGATTTTAAACGAAGAAGTTGAGGAAAAGGAAGAAAGCGAGCTTGAAAAGGCTCAGGCTCTTGCGGAAGATTACAAGCGGAAGTGGTATTCAGTTTCCGCCGAGTACGACAATTACCGCAAGCGCAACGCTATGGGGCTTTCCCGTGCGTACGCCGACGGCGTTTCGGAAGCGGTGATTAAGCTTTTGCCCGTTGCCGACAACTTCGGTTACGCGCTCGACTCCGCAACCGACGAAAAGACGCGTGCGGGCATAGATAAGGTAATCAAAAGCTTTAACAGCATACTCTCTTCTATGGGTATCGAAGAAATCCCCGTGGAAGCGGGGGA
>JAIDOO010000061.1 GCA_029063275.1 Clostridia bacterium | reverse complement strand
GCCGTCAATGTCAAACATCCTACCGTCGTTAACAGATTCTTCGCGTGCCGACAAACCTTTTTTAGTTGTGTCAACTGTGGTCGTGGTAGTTATCACCGCGTCGGGCGGATAAGTTGCCGATGCACTGTTTTTGCTCTCTTCAGTGATTTGCGGTAATTCAGCGGTTTTTTGCGCCGACTTTGCAATATCGCTAGACGTAGCTATTAAAATAGGCTGAATCATAGACTGTTGAGGCTGATTTAACTGCTGAACGGATTTAATCTGACCGTCAGAGTCAACCACTATAACTATAGGCTGTTGGTTTTGCGCCTGCGGTTGCTGATTTGCATAACCGTAATTCATTCCGCCTTGCCAGGGAGCAATTCCTGCAACTGCCTGAGCCGCCTTTGCTTCCGCTATCGCTTCCGCCGCGCGTGCCTGAGCCTGGGCAGCTTTTGCTTCCGCTATTGCCTGAGCCGCTTTTGCCTCGGCTATTGCGTTTACGTCCGACATATTAAACGCCGACGGTAACGGCTGAGGTGCATATTGAGGCTGAGGCGCGGGCATAAACTGCGGTTGTGCTTGCTGTTGCTGAACAGGCATTTGCTGTTGAACAGGTGGCGCTTGTACGGGCGCTTGCTGTTGAGCGGGTTGTTGCATAGCCGTTGAAGCCATACCCGCGCCCGCCGCAATTTGTGCCTGTGCGCGTATCTTTTCAAGCGCGGCTTCCTGTTTAGCTTTGGCAAGCTCGCGCTCTGCTTCAAGCTTTTCTCTTTGCATCTGGCGCTCTTCCTCTTTACGGGCTTTCGCCTCCGCGCGCTCTTCCTTAGATTTCCTGCGCTTGCACGCAACTGCTATGATTATTATCAACAGTATAAGCACTACAAGACCTATCGCAAGCCAAGCCCAGATGGGAAGCCCCAACCAGGTTTTGGTTACAAAGTCCCTGACGTTGCCGATAAACGCCGCCGCGCCGCTCATTGGTACCGTGTACGCCGTCTGCGGCGAAGTAGTCAGGCTTGTCATGGGGTCTACCGACTGGTTTTTAAATTCAATATTGCCGAAGTCTGCGCATGCTGGGTCTACGTATACCGCAACGAGGAAACTGTTGCCGCCCTTTAACTCATACTCGGTCAGAGGGTTGCCATCGGTATCGTAATAGACCACCTGAATATTCAGCGTAGGCTCCGCGCCTGCCGTCAACGCTTTGACCCAGTTGGGCAGGTTCAGGCTTGCGCCGCTTGCCGCAAAATTCCACGCTGTTGAAGCCGTTGTGTCTATAACGTACTTTTCTATAGTCCATTTGAACGATGCTGTTGAGGAATTATTAGAAATTTCGGGCAATTCTTCCTCAACAAGCGCAAATCTTACCAAAGCCTTCACGGGCTCGGCAGTACTTTCGGGAAGTACAAAGATATAATTCCCCGCAAGCTCTTCTTTGATATTGATTATTACCGAATAACTCCCTGCGTTTCTTGCCTCGTGTATAGAGTTTGCGGCAAATTCCATATACTCTTCGTCCCAGTTATCGAGCGAAGAAGTAATTCCCTGCTTGTCGCCGTTGAATGTAAACGTTGCGCCGTCTTTCAGCGTGGGCGCTGTAAGTTCTACGGGTTTTACCGTGAATTTAAGGCTTGACGAAGTCAAAGCATAGCTTTCTGCCGCCGCTTCTGTAAGCGCGAACGACAACTTGTAATCCGTTCCCGCGTCAAGCTTAGTAAAGTCAACTGCGTTAATATCTTTGTTAACAAGAGTCGTGCCTTTATAGAGCGCAACCGTATAGAATGAGGGCGAAAGCTCCTCTTTATCCAATCGTTTGATTAGACTGTACAAATCGCCGACATTTTCAACTTTTTCACCGTAGGTAATAAAAGTAACTTCGCCTGCCGAAAGATCTACAGGGTCCTTATTTTCGCCGACGGTCATTATTTTGTATTCGGATTGAACGCCGAAATCGAGCACGTAATAGGGAACTCCGTTCAATGAAGGCGCGGAATTACCCAGCGAATCGGTGCCAATGTAAGCACGAACGTAAACAGTTTCCGTATGCCCGTTATAGCCTGCTCCAAGTCCGCCCTGCGCTGTCGGCGTAACTACGTGCATTATTCCTTCGCTGATAATTTCACCGTAGGTCGAGCCCGATTTTTCGTAATACTCGTAATTTATATATTTATACAGCGGGTCGCTTTGGTCGAGGTCAAGGACGTAAACCTGATAGGTTACGCCGTTTTCATCCTTAACTTCGTTGCCGTTTTCGTCTTTCAAATCGGTCAAAATCCAGCCAACCGAAACCTTTTTGCCCGATATTTCCATTGAATATTTAACGAGGGTTTCGTCTGTAGAGGATTTATAATTACTGTCTAAAGTAAACTCTAAGTGGAAGTAAATTGTGCCGGGTCCCTTTCTGTCGCCGTCGTAAATAACGTTGATATTTGTTACGCCCTCGGGATAATTAGCCTCAGGTACGGTTATTGTGAAATTAAGTTCCGTATACTCGGGCGGATTAGATGCATCATAGGTTTTTGCGCCCTCACCGCCGTTATACTCAAACTTCACGTTTTCGACGTCTACTTCCGCCTGCTCGATTGACCAATTCAGCGTAAGCGTTGTTGTTTCAGAAGAATTGCCGTCCTCGTCATAGAACAGATTTTCGGGGTCGGTACTCTTAATAGAAACTGTCGTTTTATAGCTCTTTACCGCCGAACCGCTCTGAGCTTGATAGCCCAGTACTTCTATCTTTGCATCGTCGGGAATTACTAACTCTACCTTGTAAGTAGTGTCCTTTTTATAAGTAATCTTTCCGCCGTCCTCGATATATTCCTTTTTCGTGTCGCCTTCGTAATAAACCCATTTAAAATCGGTTTGTGCAGAAGCCGCTTTTACGTTGAATGAATAGCTTCCGTTAGAAATCGTATAGTTGGCGTTTACCCCTGTTTTTACGGCAAAATCAACGTACAACGTATGTTCGCCGCTCACTATGCCCGTCATATCCAGCTCGGTAGATTTTCCGTTTGAAGTACCAAGCGAATTACCCTTTGCATCGTAGTAAAAAATCAGAGATAAATCATCGCCGTCGAAGCTATCGTCTGTAACGGTTATAGTAACGTCATTATCGTCCGCCTTCCACTCTGCGTTGCCAAGCGAGTTTGTATGCGAGCTCTCGTATTTTAAAGATAGCTCTTTTTGTGTTACCACAAATTTAAGCGTTCTTGTGCCGTTTCCGCCTACATCGTCCGACCAAACGTAGTTATCCTCGTCAGCAAGCTTTAAAGTTACGGTATATGTGTCTGCATTAGTCGCCTTAAAATTTTGTGTGCCAACGTCAAAGGTTGCGCTGTTTGCCGAGTTGCTTGCGGTAACCTTGTCAACCTTGATTAAATCGCCATCAAAATCCATTAGAGTAAAGGTCAGCTCTTCACTCGTATACTCCTGTGAATTTTTATCTATGTAAGGAATGTCTACTGTCGGCGTATTTATTGTAATTTCAACTTTTTTAGTTGTCTGGTCGTTGCTGGAGCTGTCCCATACCGCACCGCAATAGTCTGCAATATCAAAATTGAAAGTGTAAACACCCGCATCGGTTAATAGACATTCACCGTTTTCATCTATAAATACTTCACCGCTTACGTCCTGCGCCGCACCCGAAAAACCCTTATGGGTTACCGAAGATAAAACCACTCTGTCGTGATCGTAGGTAAAATTGAATGTATTTCCCTCAGGGTTAAAGTCGGCAGATTTCTTATCTACCGTGGGGACATCAATAGCCGTTACCGTCAATTTATCCGACATTACCAAAGAGGTTGTATTAGTATTCGCATAAGTTGAACCGGCAGAACCGTAGCTGCTGACGCCGAAGTAAGCAGTATAAGTTGCCGCCTCATTTGTATCGTTTGTATAAGTTATTGTTGAAATTTCTCCCGTGCTTGTTTTTGCTGTATTGGTTGTAGATGAATAATCTCCCACTACGTATTCAGCCGGCGAATTTGTACCGGAGGTTGAACATTTAAATTCGACTTTCGAAGACTGGTCTTGAGCATTCGGATCTTCATATGTGTTTCCGAAATAAAATACACACATACCAACCATTGTCTCGCTTATAGAGTTTGCTGTTCTTTTATAGGTTGCCGTAAACGAATAATCGATACTATATTCCGTCATTGCAGGAACTGTAATTTCAGACTTGAAAGCAATATAATTAAGAAGCTGGTGATAACTTATACTCAATTTGTTTAACGTTGCTGTTTTAGTTTCTTCATCAAACGTAACAACACCATACTCATCGTTTACGCCTTCAAACATACTGTAAGAGATACTTTTCTGGGTATCCTTAGAGGTTGGATTATAATATTGTAATAATTGGACTGTTTTATATGTTACTTTATTAGGCGCAACGTTGGGCTTAACCGCTGCGTCGGCTACATTCCCTGTTTTTGGCAACAGAAAAGCACAACCCAATACGGCTGTGCAGAAAAAGAGCATTATTAAAGTAAACAGACTTATTTTTTTAGCCTGTTCTTTCTTTACGCTATAAAGTGCGCACCCCCCCCCCTATGCGGGTTTCGGTCGTTCTTTTCTTTATCATAAAAGTACTCCTACTATTAGATTTATGTCTAAGTATACAGATTATATCACGGGTTTTCGACAATTTCAACCCTTTTTTTAATTTTTTAAAAACTTGTGTCCATAAAATTTTGTAACCACAATATATTGTGTTTTAAAATGCCTATTTTGTGTTATATCTGCTGATTTTTAAATATATTTTCCTCAGATTTTTAAAAATGAATAGTAAAGACCTTTCAGACAAGCCGAAAGGTCCTTACATGAAAGAAGAATGATTTGGGCGAAATTATACCAGATACTCCAAAAGGAGCTTGTCCGCAACAAGAGCAATAAATTCGCTGTTTGTGGGACGCTCATTGCCTATATACACTTTTGCGCCGAAAATCGAAGAGATTGCTTCGGTTCTGCCGCGGTTCCAGGCAACTTCTATTGCGTGCCGAATTGCGCGCTCGACTTTGCTTGCGGAAGTTTCAAACTTTTGTCCGATTTGCGGATAAAGTTCCTTTGTAACCTTATTGATTATCGCAGGGTCTTCCACCGCCATTTTAATTCCTTCGCGCAGGTACTGATAACCCTTAATATGGGGCGGTATTCCTATCGTAATGAATATATTACTGATTTTCTCGTCAAGCGAGCTGGTTTTGCGCTTGTCCCGCACTTCCGTCGTAACCTTGTAATCGATTGCACGGTCCGACAGAATGTCGCTTATTCTTTCGGCAATATTCTGCGGCGTTACGGGTTTGATAAAATAATACACTGCGCCGTGGTTAATAGCAAGATTTACGATTTTTTCGTTATCGAATTCGGAAACGACAATCGAAACGCAATCGGGATATGTAGCCTTGATATAATCAAGAAGCTTTATACCGTCAACGCCTTTCAGCATAGGGTCTATTATTGCAACGTCGGGTTTTGCCGATTTAAGCACTTCCAAAGCAACGTCTCCCGACTGGGCTGACGCGCACACGCTGAAATTGTCAGTGTTGTCAAAATAATTTTTCAGTTCGTTGAAATAATTTTCGTTGCGCTCGAATATTGCAACATTTGATTTTTTCATTCCTCACCTCACACCGCCAGTGAAACGATAAATTTTTTGCGGAGCACTTAATTTGTAAGTGTATTATAGCGAAGAAAAAATCAAAAGTAAAGTAATTTTGTAAAATAATACAAAATATTTTTTACAAATTTTAAATTTTGTTGTCTAGTTTTGTATA
>JAIDOO010000060.1 GCA_029063275.1 Clostridia bacterium | reverse complement strand
TTATTATAGAAATGTGGTATAGGCATTATAGCACTGAATTTCGACAATTTCAACCCTTTTTTTGAAAAAATAAAAACTTGTGGTTTCCAATTTTTTCAACCACAACATATAGTGGTAGGCAACGCCGTTTTTGTATTTTAACTGCTTTTTTGCCTGATTTGCCGACCTATGATTAAGCCGTTTTTATGAGCAGAATAATACGGCGTTTACGTCAAAACTGCGGAAGGCATACGGCGGTTTTTTATTCGCTTGACGAAATTTCCGCGCGGTGATAGAATATATACGAGGTTTACAAAATGGACGGAAAAACTATCGGCAAACTTAAAAAGGGCGAAGCCTTAGGCTTGGCGGCGACAATCTTCTGCGCGGTTGCGGCGGCATATTTTATTGTTTGTTACACGGTTGCAAGAACGCAGGAAATTTACGCTTTGGAGCTGACTGCGCTGATTTCCGCGCCCGTATTAATAGTCTTAGGCGCGGCGGTTGCGGCTTTTTGCAATTTTAAATTCGGCAACGCGATAGATAAGATTATCAAAGACTACGTGCGCGATGTCTGCATAGAAAACGCCGCTCTTTTTCACCCCGAAAGAAATTCCCTTTCTTTTTATATTAACGTTGACGGCACAGCGATAAATTTGCAGGTAAACGGATATAAGGATAAAATCGTATTCGATTTTGCGTGCTTTAAAAAACTTTCGCTTACAAGAAAGGTTTTTGCCTTGACCGCTATCGAAAACAGGATTTCGGCAACCTTTTGCAAGCTATGGGAACGCGGCGCAAAATACACCGAGGTCTGCTTTGCCGAGCGCGAGGGAACGCGCAGAAAGTCGGGCAAAACGGTTTACATAATCAAGGACGGCGCCCCCGACCCCAAGGTTTATAAAACCTACTTGAAAAATAAGCGTTCCGCTTAAAGAACACAAGCTTACGCATAACAAAAACAAACAGCCGCCCGCGCCGATTTGGCGCGGGCGGCTTTTAGTCCTCTTCCTCTATATACTGCTTATGAAATTTTGCAATTTCGTCCGTGTCCAAAGATACTTTTTGGTAAAGTCCCGTGCACTCGTTTGCGCACGCGACCGCGTCCATCATATCTTCGATCATCTTATTTGTTCTGCGTTTACCCATACTTTAAGTATGGCGCAAGCGCCGTTTTTTATTCGCGGCGGCAAGCCCAGCCCGCAATAATTGTTTGCAATTTTCCGTCAAAAATGTTAATATGGTATTAAGTGAGTAGCATTTTCGTGCGTAAGTCCGACTGTATCGGACCTACGCACTATTTTTTTTGCAAGGAGCAACAAATGGAAGAATTCAAAAAAAGCAAAATGGAAACCGTGCCCATGCACAAGCTTATCTGGAAAATGGGTCTGCCGCTGATTGTTTCACTGGTACTGCAATCCGTTTACAATATCGTTGACACGGCTTTCGTAATCAATATGGGCGAGGACGGCATTGCGGGCAATCTTGCGCTGACTTACGCTTTCCCCGTTCAGCTATTGATTATCGCAATCGGCGTAGGCACGGGGGTCGGGGTTAATGCACTGCTTTCAAAAAAGCTTGGCGAACGGGACGAAACGGGCGCGGCAAAAACGGTGGGCAACGGGATTTTTCTCGCTATATGTATTTACGCCGTCTTTCTCGTGTTCGGAATTTTCGGCTGTAACTGGTTTATCTCTATGCAGGCGGGCGACAACGCGCAAGCCGCCGAAATGGGAACCAAATACTTAAAAATCTGCTGTATCCTATCGTTCGGCGCGATAGGCTTTACCGTTTACGAACGCTTTTTACAAAGTACGGGCAGAACGCTGTTTTCAACCATATCGCAGGTTTCGGGCGCGGTAACGAATATCGTTTTGGACTACGTTTTTATTTACCCCTGCAAAATGGGCGTCGAAGGCGCCGCCTGGGCAACGGTTGCGGGGCAAATGGTTTCGCTGGTGCTTTCGATGCTGTTCCATTACCTTACCGACAAAGAGCTTAAAAACAGTTTCAAAGCGTTAAAACCGAGTTGGACGGTTATCAAGGGAATTTTTAAAATAGGAATTTCCGCGGCGATTATGCAGGGGCTTTTGTCGGTTATGATGCTGGGTATGACAAAAATTCTCGGCACGGTAAAGGATAACGGAACCGCCGCGTTGTTGCAGGGCAGCTTCGGAATTTACTTCAAAATAATGCAGTTTGCTCTGTTTGCCGCGTTCGGCGTATCGAATGCGATAATTTCCATTTTGTCCTTTAACTACGGACTGAAAAGCAAACCGCGCGTAAAGGACTGTATCAGATTCGGAATTTTAGACAGCGTTATAGTCGTTACGTTTATCGCCGTACTGTTCGAAGGACTTGCTTCTATTCTCGCAAAGCTGTTCGGTATGGCAAGCGGCGAAAGCGGCGGCGCAATCGAAGAGGTGGTAACCGTCGCTATACGCATTTCGAGCATAGGCTATATTTTTATGGCGTTCAGCGTTGCGGTGCAGGGCGTATTGCAGGCGTTCCGCTATGCGCTGTTCCCTTTGCTCATTTCCCTTTTAAGATTATGCGTAATTGTTCTGCCCGTGGCGTACTTATTCACGCTGTCCAAAGACCCCGTAAACCTGGTATGGTGGAGCTTCCCCCTAACAGAGTTTGCGACCGCCGCCGCGTCCGCGCTCATACTTTGGTACGCGTGCAAAAAGAAAGTGCGCCCAATGGAAGATATGCCGGTTTAAAAAAATATTTGCATAAAGTAAGCGGCGCGGGCTTTTCAGTCCGCGCCGCCTACAACATTATGCAAGGAAAGCCCTCCCGCGCACATTTTGCGCGGGAGGGCTTTTTATTACGGTTCAGTAAACCACTGCATCGGTCATCGTGTATCCTTCCAGCGAATTTTCCTTTACCTGGATACAGATAAACTTTAACCCGATTTTGTCGGAAGCAAAAAACTGCCTTTTTGCCGACGGACTGATTTTTATCCAATCGCCCGATTTTAAACCGACTCTCTTGCCGTCAATTACGGCTGTTCCCTCTCCCTCTAAAATTGCGTAAATTTCTTCATTCTGCTTGTGCGAATGAACGAAAGGCACGCTAGCGCCTGCGGGCAAAGTGTTTACGCTTATCTCCGCGCCCGTAAGTCCGAGAACTTCGTGAAGTTCGCTACGCGCGCCGTCCGCAACGCCTGCTTTTTTGAAATTGTTCATAATAATACCTCCGAATTTGATTTTCAACCGCATTATAGCAAAGGCAAAAAAGGGGATACAAGAGCGTTACTTTTTTATTACAGGATAATAGATTTGTTACTTGGTTTCTTTTTTAAACTATTGACTTTGCGTTTTCGGTCTGCTATAATTTTGAAAACCGTAAAAAAGAGGTCCTGCTATGCTGACAAGAGAAGAATTACCCGAGTGCCCGGTTGCAACCACCGTACAGCTTATTGGCAACAAATGGAAACTGCTTATTATCCGCAATCTGGTATACAAAGAAAAACAGCGGTTTACTGATTTTTTAAAGTCCATTTCCGGTATAAGCAAAAAAGTCTTAACCGACGACCTAAGGGCTTTGGAAAATGACGGACTTGTCGACAGGCAGATATTTGCAGAGGTACCGCCTCGGGTGGAATATTCTTTGACCGAACTCGGAAAAACGTTAAAGCCCATTCTTGACGCAATGTCCGACTGGGGAACGGATTATAAAAATAATTTGTAAACGTATTGAAAACCAATAAAAATCTCGGACTGTATGCCCGAGATTTTTTTATTATGAATTCCGGCTTTGAAGAGCAAGCATTTTGGCGTAAACGCCGTTCTTTTTTTTCAGCTCCTCGGGCGTGCCCTGCTCGGCAACCCTTCCGCCCTGCAAAACCACAATCTTTTCCGCGCCGTCAACCGTGCGCATACGGTGCGCGATAATCAGCACGGTTTTGTCCTTTATCAGTGCGGACAGTGCCGTTTGTACTTCCGTTTCGTTTTCCGCGTCCAGTGAAGCCGTCGCCTCGTCCATAATTACGATAGGCGCATCTTTGAGCATTGCGCGGGCAATAGAAATTCTCTGCCGTTCTCCGCCCGACAGCATAGAGCCGTTTTCGCCTATAACAGTATTATAGCCATCGGGAAGCTTATTAACAAACCCGTCGCACTGCGCCTCTTTTGCTACCTTAAGCACCTCCTCGTCGGTTGCGCCCTGCTTGCCTATGCGTATGTTTTCCATAACCGTGTTGTTGAAAAGAGTTACGTCCTGGAACACGATAGAATAAACTTTCAGCAATTCCTCGGGCTCGACTGTCTTTACGTCCACGCCGCCGACTGTAACCGTCCCTTTATCTGCGTCCCAAAACCTTGCCGCAAGCTTTGCCGCGGTCGATTTTCC
>JAIDOO010000006.1 GCA_029063275.1 Clostridia bacterium | reverse complement strand
AACGGCGCCGGCGGCTTTTTTGCGGATAAGGTGTTGAAGCCTCTCGGCGCGGACACGGCAGGAAGCCAGTTTTTGGCGCCTGACGGAACTTTCCCCAACCACGCCCCCAACCCCGAGGACAAGCAGGCGATTAAAAGCCTTTCCTCGGCGGTCGTTAAACACGGCGCCGACCTCGGAATTATATTCGATACCGACGTAGACCGCGCGGGCGCAGTCGACTGCGGCGGCGGCGAGATAAACCGCAACCGTCTTATCGCGCTTTTGAGCGCTATGCTTTTAAAGGACAAAAGCGGCGTAATAGTTACCGACTCGGTTACCAGCGACGGACTTACCTCATTTATCGAAGGTTTGGGAGGAAAACATTTAAGATACAAACGCGGTTACAAAAACGTAATTGACAAATGCAATGAAATCAACGCCTCGGGCGGATACTCCCCCCTTGCGATAGAAACCTCGGGACACGCGGCTTTTTTGGAAAATTATATGTTAGACGACGGCGCGTACCTCGTTGCAAAACTGCTTATTTCCCTTTCCAACGCAAAGGACGGCGAAAAAATCACCGATTTGATTTCAGACCTGCCCGAAGCGGTTGAGTGCGACGAAATAAGGCTCACCTTTAACGAAAAATCAACCGACTTCAAAAAAGAAGGCGCAAAAATAATAGAGGATTTGAAAACCGCCGCGCAATCTTCCGGCGATACGTCCCTTGCGCCCGACAATTACGAGGGCGCGAGAATTAACTTTGCAAAGGGCGCGGGCGACGGCTGGTTGCTTTTAAGACAGAGCGTACACGACCCCGTAATCCCTGTAAATTTTGAAAGCAACACCTTAGGCGGCAATAAGCTTATGGCAAAAAAGCTTTTGGAATTTTTGCAGAGATACGACTTTTTAAATTTTGAAAACTTAAAAAAATTTACATATTAGGAGAAATTTATGTCTGTTGCCAATAAGAGTGTAGACACCGTAAGAATTCTGTCGTCGGAAGCAATCCAGCGCGCAAAATCCGGACACCCCGGTATATGTATAGGCGCCGCGCCTATCGGATACGAGCTGTTTGCCGATTTTTTGAATTTCAGTTATAAAAATCCCAAGTGGGACAACAGGGACAGATTTATTCTTTCGGCAGGACACGGCTCTATGCTGCTGTACTCGCTTTTGCACCTGTTCGGTTATAATATATCGCGCGAAGATATTATGAATTTCCGTCAGCTCGGCTCACTCACTCCCGGACATCCCGAATACGGCAAAACGGACGGGGTCGAAACATCGACGGGACCCTTGGGACAGGGCGTCGGCAACGCGGTAGGTTTTGCCGTTGCCGAAGCGCACCTTGCGGCAATTTTCAACAGACCCGATTTCCCCATAGTAGACCACTTCACCTACGTTCTCTGCGGCGACGGCTGTCTGGAAGAGGGTTTAAGCTACGAGGCATGCTCGTTTGCGGGAACGCAGAAGCTGGGCAAACTCATTCTTTTATACGATAAAAACAACATTACGATTGAGGGCAATATTTCGCAGACGTTCAGCGAGGACCCTGCGGCGCGTTTTGCGGCTCAGGGCTGGCAGGTTATCCGCGTGAACGACGCGAACAACCTGAACGCGCTTAAAGCGGCGATAGCGCGCGCAAAGAGCGATTTGACCCGCCCCTCCATTATTATCTGCCGCTCGGTAATCGGCTACGGCTCGCCGTTAGAGGACACCGCCGACGTTCACGGCGCGCCCATGGGCGAGGACAATCTTGCAAAGACCAAGGAGTTTTTCGGCTGGACGGAAGAGCCTTTTACCGTTCCCGAGGACGTACAAGAACACTGCCGAAACATCGCCGAGCAAAAGCTCGAAGCGGAAGAAAACTGGAACAGGTTATTCAAAAAATATAAGCGCGAATACCCCGACCTTGCGGAAAAATACGAAAGGTTTATGAACGGCAACGAGCCCGATTTCGGCGATATGCAGGAGCTTTTCCGCTTCGATAAAGCGGAAGCCACAAGAGTTTCGGGCGGCAGAATTCTGAACAGAATCGCCGACGTTATGCCCAACCTTATGTCAGGATCCGCCGACCTTGCCCCCTCCACCAAAACAGAGCTCAAAGGCAAAGGTTATTTTTCGCCCGACAACAGAGAGGGCAGAAATATTCACTTCGGTATCCGCGAACACGCTATGGCGGCTATCTGCAACGGCATTCAGCTTCACGGCGGTCTCAGAATCGTTTGCTCAACGTTCTTCTCGTTCTCCGACTATATGAAGGGCGGAATAAGAATGAGCGCCCTTATGAATATCCCCGTAATCTACGTTATGACCCACGACTCGATAGGCGTCGGCGAGGACGGTCCCACCCACCAGCCTGTAGAACAGCTTATCGCACTGCGCTCCATTCCGCAGATTAAAGTTTTCCGCCCCTGCGACGGAAAGGAAACTGCGGCGGCGTACATTTCGGCGTTTACGCAGGATTCCCCCACCGTTCTCGTGCTTTCAAGGCAGGATTTGCCCCAGTACGAAAACACGGGCATAAAGGCTTTGGCAGGCGGTTATATCCTTGCCGACTGCGAGGGTACGCCCGACGTAATTTTAATCGGCACGGGTTCGGAAACCGAGCTTTGTATGAGCGCAAAACAAATTCTTGCAAGGGATAATATCAAGGCGCGCGTTGTGTCAATGCCCAGTATGGAAGAGTTTGAAAAGCAGACCGAAGAATACAAAGAATACGTTCTTCCCAAAACGGTTAAAGCCAGAGTTTGCGTTGAGGCGGCGTCCCACTTCGCCTGGTACAAATACGCAGGCGATTGCGGCGAAGTGCTTGCAATGTACTCTTTCGGCGTTTCAGCGCCCGCTAAACAGCTTTTCGACTACTTCGGCTTTACCGCAGAGTCGGTTGCCGAACACGCAAAAATTTCCATTTCAAAAGTAAACGGTAAGTAAATTTAAAAGAAATTTTAAATGCGCCTCCGAAAAAACCTTTTCGGAGGCGCATTTGTAAAAACGGATATAATATGAAAATTGCAATAAACGTCAGCGCGCTGGACTACGGCGACGTAAATTTTTCCGAATTCGAAAGCTTGGGCGAAGTTACTTACTTCGGCGAAGTAAAAACCGAAGAGCTTTATTCGATTGCCTCCGACTGCGACGCACTTATAATAAACAAAATAGCCGTGGACGAAAATTTATTAAACGCGTGCCCTAATATCAAGTACATAGGACTGTTTTCGACAGGGTATAATTTAGTGGATTTAGCCGCCTGCAAAAAGCACGGTGTAACCGTCTGCAACGCTCCCGACTACTCGACGAACTCCGTAAGCCAGCACACCTTTGCGCTTCTTCTCGCCTTTTACGGCGCTATTAACGAATACGCCTCTTCGGTCGCAAACGGCGGCTGGGTGAACAGCAAAACTTTCAGCTACTACCTTTCCCCCATGCACGAGCTGAACGGCAAAACTTTCGGCATTTTCGGCTACGGAAACATCGGAAAAGCCGTGGCAAAAATTGCGGCGGCGTTCGGCGCGGAAGTCGTCGTCTGCACCCGCTCGAAGCATAAGGACTGTCCTTATAAAGTAACAGACTTCGAAACGCTTTTAAAGACCAGCGACGTTTTATCCCTCCACTGTCCGCTGACCGACGCTACGGCAAAAATAATTAATGCCGACGCGCTGTCCAAAATGAAGAAAAACAGCGTGATTATAAACACCGCGCGCGGCGGACTTATCGACGAAAAGGCGCTTGCCGACGCGCTGAACGGCGGAAAAATCGCGGGCGCTTGCCTTGACACCGTATCCGAGGAACCAATGAAAAAGGATAATCCCCTTTTAAACGCGAAAAACTGTCTGATAACGCCCCACGTTGCGTGGATGCCCAAGGAAACGCGGCAGCGGCTTATCGGCACCGCCTCGGCAAATCTTAAAGCTTACATAAACGGAAATCCCGTAAACACTGTAGAGTAATAATTTTAAATGCGGCGCGGAATTACCGAAGTTCCAATAGGGAATTATAGGTAAGCCGCAGATTGCAGTAATATAAAAGGCGCGGCGTGAAGCCGCGTCTTTTATATTGATTTTGCTTTGTAGGCTACTATACTACTTGTATCCAGGTGAGATAATCATACTTGCAAATACGGTATAATCGTGCTATAATCACAGTTGTAAAATACAGCACAATAATGTTTTTGAGGTTTTGATGCGCAAGAAAAAGAAACATATCCAAACGGAGAAAGAAAGGCTGTTTCAAGAAGATGCGGCTCGCAAGCGGAAAGATATTGCCGAAGCAAAACGCTCAAAACGCATAAAGGACGCTTGGTGGCTGGTTGGTATTGCGTGCATTTTGATAGCCCTTTCGTTGGGATTTACCGTGTGGACAGTCGCAAGAATGCACAACTTCGAAACAAACTATATCGCCGCAGTCGGCACAGTCAGCGATTATGAAGTAAGCCACAGAACGGCAACGAGCGGTAATTATAGTAGAACGAGGTATTTTCTTGTTATCTCTTACACCTTCGAAGGACGGATGTATAAGTTTACTGACACGGTTGCATACCGCACACGTCCGACGGATTTGATTGGTACGACGACGGAAATATACGTCAATCCAAAAAATCCCGAACAAACGAAAAAGGTAACAACGGCGGATGACCCATCAATTGTAAGCGCAATATCCTTTCCGTTTGGAGCTGTATTTTATGCACTTGGCACGCTTCTTCTTTTACAGGAAAAAGGTAACTCCTTGGTAAAACGTTTATTCCGTATTCATCTACCCGTCTTTTTGTGGTGTGTAGCAAGCGTCCTGCTCTTTTGGATAGGTCTTCCGAATGACGGTTTTGGTGCGGTGTTCTCACGTGTTGAAGGCGCAATCGGCTACACCGTTGTTGCGGGTATTGCACTCCTGACCTTTTTAATTGACGTTATTATCAGTAAGAAAAAATAGCCGGTTATACACTCAAATAAAGCACTTGGGTAATCACCCAAGTGCTTTCGGCTTGTTTGACGGGGAATAAATCTTATTCCCTACGGGGAATGCGCATTTCCGCGCCGCATATTTTATAACATCTGATTTTGCCTTGCCGCCGCAAGCATAAGCTTTATGCGGTTTTCCTGATTTACTTTTGTGGACGAAGGGTCGTAATCCACTGCCACTATGTTTTCACTCTCGTACAGACTTTTGAGCGTGCGTATCGCGCCCTTGCCCGCAATATGGTTAGGCAGACACCCGAAAGGCTGGGCGCACACAACGTTTTTAACTCCCGTTTCCGCAAGCGCCGCCATTTCCGCAGGAATAAGCCAGCCCTCGCCCATTTTCACGCCCTGGTTTAAAACCTTGTCCGCGCAAAGCCTCAAATGCTCGAAGTCGTGAACGGGCTCGAAGCTCCCCTCTTCCTTAAACTGGTTTATAATATCGAGCTGAATTTTGCGCACGGTTTTATAGACCTGTTTATAGACAAACGCAACTAAAGGGCTGTGCCCGTAAAGCTTTCTGTCGTTGACCACGTTGATTATGCAGTACATTACAAAGTCCATCAGCGCGGGCACTACGGGCTCGCAGTTTTCCGCAAGCAGAAAATCCACAAGCCGGTTGTTGCCGAGATTCGAATACTTAACGTAAATTTCGCCGACGATACCGACCTTGGTTTTTTCCTCGCGGGTGCGCTCAACCTCCGCGAAAGTCTTTATAATTTCGCGGTTTATTTTTTTATGGTTTTTATACTTTCCGCGCGCAAACGCTTCCACAGTAAGCTTAACCGCCTTATCGCGCGCCTCGTCCGAGGCGCCCTTTTGCACCTCGTACGGTCTGGTCTGGTAATAGCACCACATAATGCTGTCGCCGTAAAAAATAGCGTAAGCCAGCTTCATCATAAATGTAAATGATATCGGCATGGACGACTTTTTTTCCAGTCCCGAAAAATTGAACGACAGCACGGGTACCTCGGGAAATTCCGCCGCAAGCGCCTTTTTAATCAAAGGCATATAGTTCGAAGCGCGGCACCCTCCGCCCGTCTGTGTTATCATAACCGCCGTATGCTTTAAGTCGTACTTTCCGCTTTTCAGCGCGTCAACGTACTGTCCCACCACGCAAAGACAGGGATAACAGGTATCGTTATGAACGTGCTTTAACCCCTCGTCAATCACCGCGCGGGTTTCGTTTTTTAAAATCTCAACGTCGTAGCCTTCCATTTTGAAAAGCTCTTGTACGATAAGAAAGTGCCACGGCAACATATCCGGGATTAAAATTTTGTGGGTCTTTTTCATAGACTTGTCCCATACGGGA
The DNA here is from genome assembly GCA_029063275.1 of Clostridia bacterium. Taxonomy (GTDB): domain Bacteria; phylum Bacillota; class Clostridia; order Christensenellales; family Borkfalkiaceae; genus Coproplasma. Next base: position 1,523 of record JAIDOO010000006.1, on the reverse strand, counting down.
TAGCCGTTTTTATAATCAGCCGATTTAATTTTATCCATTGTGTTTTGCCGCCTCCTCTATCGCCGCGAGCATACTGCGAAGTCGTATTTTCACAACGCCGAGGTTATTGATTTCATCTATTTTTATCTGCGTGTACAACTTACCGTTTTTCTCCATTATAGAGCGTACTTCGTCTGCGGTAATTGCGTCAAGTCCGCAACCGAAAGAAACAAGCTGAACCAAGTTTACGTTTTTATGTTTTGCCGCAAAATCCGCCGCACGGTAAAGCCTTGCATGGTAGGTCCACTGGTTTAATACGTTCACTTCTACCTTGCCGGACTTTTCAAAAATACTGTCCTCGGAAAGCACGGCTAAATTCAGCGAAGTCAAAAGTTTGTTGATAGAGTGGTTGATTTCGTTGTCAATATGATAGGGTCTGCCGGCAAGGACTATAACCTGTTTATTTTGCTCTTCCGCTTTTTTAAGAATTTCGTCCGCCTTTGCGCGAACGTCAGCGTGATAGCTTTCAAGCCTTGCAAAGCCCTCTGCAAGCGCCTTTTTAACCTCGCCTTTTTTAACACCGAATTTTCCGAATATGCCGAAAAGCTTCGAAACCGTGTTTTTGGTCATATTCAAATCGAGATAGGGCATTATAAAATTACTGTCCGAAAGACGCTCGTTGTTGGCTTTTAAAAGCTCGGGATAATATGCGACAACGGGACAGTTATAGTGGTTTGTAGAACAGTGTTCGTCTATGTTGTAGCTTTCGCAGGGCAGGAAAATAAAATCCACGCCCTTGTCTAATAGACTTTCGATATGCCCGTGCATAAGCTTAGCGGGATAACAAACCGTGTCGGAAGCTACGGTGTGTTGTCCCTTGTAATACAGCTCGCGCGAGGACTTATCGGACAGCACCACTTCAAAGCCCAGGCTTTCGAAAAAGCCTGCCCAGACGGGAAGCTGTTCATACATTCCAAGCTGTAACGGAAGTCCCGCTTTTCCGCGCGTGCCCTTAACGCCCTTTACCGCTTCTATCAGTCTTTGCTGTTTGTAAGCGTAAATATCCAATTCGCCCGACGCAGGTTTAAGCCCCGCGCCCCGCTCGCACTTGTTGCCCGAAACGAATTTTCTGCCGTCGCCGAAGGTTATCACGTTTATATGGCAATTCGAAGTACAGCCGCGGCAGTTTGCCGATTTTGACCGGTATGTAAATTTTTCAAGCTCTTCAACAGAAAGAACAGTGCTTTTTTCGGGCGGATTTTCCATAGCGAACAGCGCCGCGCCGAACGCGCCCATAAGTCCCGCAATTCCCGGACGGATTACCTTTTTGCCTGTTTCGTTTTCAAACGAGCGCAAAACGGCGTCGTTTAAAAACGTGCCGCCCTGCACTACTATATTTTCGCCTATGTCGTCCGCGCTCTTCGCGCGGATAACCTTGTATATAGCATTTTTTACGATAGACGACGAAAGCCCTGCGGATATATCGTCAACCCCCGCGCCTTCTTTTTGCGCCTGTTTTACCGCGCTGTTCATAAAAACGGTAC
>JAIDOO010000059.1 GCA_029063275.1 Clostridia bacterium | reverse complement strand
ACCATAGCAATCTCACGAAAAATTTACGCAGTAAATTTTTGTGAACCGGTTATATAATTAACGCCGAGAATTTCAAGATCGGATTCATTTCGCCCGCAAAGAAATTCACGACCATAGCAATCTCACGAAAAATTTACGCAGTAAATTTTTGTGAATAATTTTAGGTAACATTATAGATTTTTTCCGGTGAAAAGATATATACGGATAATCGCCTATGTGAAAATAAATCAAGGCGTACAAGCCAAAAAAAGGAGTTCTCTTTAATGAATTTACCCGTTCACAAGTATGGCAAAACTGAAAGACGGAAGTTCGGAAAGATTAACGAGGTTATTGAAATTCCCGACCTCGTTGAAATTCAGAAGTCCAGCTATTATTCCTTTATCAACGAGGGTATAGCGGAAGTTTTTGAAGATTTTTCGCCGATAACCGACTATTCCGATCACTACGAATTGTATTTTCTCAATCACTGGTTTGACGAAAAGCCCAAGTATGACGAAAAGGAATGCAGAAACCGCGACGCAACTTACGCGCTTCCTTTGCACGTAACGGTAAGACTCGTCAACAAAGTCAAGGAAGAGGTTATCGACCAGCCCGTATTTATGGGTGAATTCCCCTTGATGACAGACAGCGGTTCTTTCATAATCAACGGCGCGGAGCGCGTTATCGTATCACAGCTTGTCCGCTCGCCCGGTGTTTACAACGCTTCCACACGCGACAAGACGGGCAAGGAAATGTTCGGAACTACGGTAATCCCCAACCGCGGTGCATGGCTCGAACTCGAGCAGGACGCGCAGGGCGTAATGTGGGTTCACGTCGACAGAAAGCGTAAAATCTGCGCGACCGTTCTTTTGCGTGCGCTGGGCTTCGGCTCGGACAGGGCGCTTCTCGATTTGTTTGCAAACGAAAAAATGATAGAGAACACCATTGCAAAGGATACCACCAAATCCGAGTCCGACGGTCTTATCGAGCTGTACAGAAGGCTCCGCCCCGGCGAAGTCCCCACTGAAGCTTCGGTTAAACAGCACCTTAATAATCTGTTCTTCGACCCCCGCCGTTACGACGTTGTAAAGGTCGGCAGATACAAGTTCAATAAAAAGCTCAATCTTGCGTACAGGCTTCCCGGATGTAAGCTTGCCGAGGACGTTTTTAACCCCGAAACCGGCGAAGTAATGGGACACGCGGGCGAAATCGTTTCCGAAAGCCAGGCAATCGAAATGCAGGACGCGGGTGTGAACGAGGTGTTTGTTCTCGTATCCGATTCCGAGCAGGGCGAAATCAAGCATAAGATTATCGCAAACAACACCGTAAACTTCAAGGCGGTAAGCGACAAGAACCACAAGACGTTCGGACTTCTGCCTACAATATACTATCCCAACTTCAAATTTATGCGCACCGTTGCGGAAGAGTGCAAGGGCGCCAAGAGCGAAGAAATCGCCGAAAAGTACCGCGACGAAATCAACGCGATTTACTACACCGCCGAAATAGGTGAAACCGAGGACGAAAAGCCCGAGGAGAAGAAGAACAGGGAAAAGAGGCGCGAAACGCGCATCAAGTTCGTCGAAGCCTGCAAAAAGTTTGCCGAGCTTCTCGAATCGGACAAGACCGTTTTAGACGCGGACGAAAAGAAAACCATAAAGCCCATTATCGAAAAACTCAACCACAAGCACATTACTGTTGACGATATCGTGGCTTCTATTTCCACTAATATAGACCTTCAGTACGGCATAGGCACCATAGACAATATCGACCACCTCGGCAACCGCCGCGTGCGTTCGGTAGGCGAGCTGTTGCAAAACCAGCTCAGAATCGGTATTGCCCGCCTCGAAAAGCTTATCAAAGAGCGTATGGCAACACAGGACGCAATGGAAGTTACCCCCTCGGGTCTTGTTAACGTCCGTCCCGTTTCTGCGGTTATCAGAGAATTCTTCGGCTCTTCACAGCTTTCACAGTTTATGGACCAGACAAACCCTGCGGCGGAGCTTACCCACAAGCGTAAGCTTTCGGCGCTCGGTCCCGGCGGTCTGAACAGAGACAGAGCAACCTTCGAAGTGCGCGACGTTCACCACTCGCACTATGGCAGACTTTGCCCCATAGAAACTCCCGAAGGTCAGAACATCGGTCTTATTTCGTCGCTTGCGACTTTCTCACGCGTCAACGAGTACGGCTTTATTATGAGCCCTTACAGAAAGGTAGAGCATATCCGCGACAACGAAGGCAAAATTATCGAAACCAAGGTAACCGACCGCGTAGATTATCTTACGGCGGACGAAGAGGACAGATATATCGTGGCACAGGCAAACGAGCCTTTGGACGAGAGCAACCATTTTGTAAACGACCATATCGGTTGCCGCCACCGCGATTTGATTACACAGTACACTGCCGACAAGATGGACTATATGGACGTTTCGCCCAAACAGCTTGTTTCGGTTGCTACCGCGCTCATTCCTTTCCTTGAAAACGACGATACCAACCGTGCGTTGATGGGCTCGAACATGCAGCGTCAGGCAGTTCCTCTTATGAAGACCGAGAGTGCGATTGTCGCATCGGGCATAGAGGACGCA
>JAIDOO010000058.1 GCA_029063275.1 Clostridia bacterium | reverse complement strand
GCTTTGTGATATTTTTATAATACAAAATTTCACAAGGATATGTTATGAAAAAATTTAACGTTGGTGTTATAGGTGCAACCGGTATGGTGGGACAGAGGTTTTTGCTTCTGCTTGCAGACCACCCTTGGTTTAACGTAGTATGTCTTGCGGCTTCGTCCTCGTCGGCGGGTAAAAAGTATGCCGACGCGGTGAAACGCTGGCACATGTCTGAGCCCCTGCCCGAAAAGTTTAAAGATATGACCGTTTTTGACGCGACTGCGGACAAGGAAAAAATTGCAAAAACGGTTGATTTTTGTTTTTGCGCCGTAAATATGCCCAAAGACGAAATACGCGAGCTGGAATACGCCTATGCTAAACTGGAGTGTCCGATTGTTTCAAATAACTCGGCGCACCGTTTTACCGACGACGTGCCTATGATTATCCCCGAAGTAAATGCCGAACACCTTTCGGTAATTTCCGCGCAGAAAAAGCGTCTTGGTACAAAGCGCGGTTTTATTGCGGTAAAAAGCAACTGCTCGTTGCAATCCTATGTTCCGCTTTTACACCCCTTGAAAAAATTCGGGATAAAGTGCGCGGCGGTTACAACCTATCAGGCGATTTCGGGCGCGGGTAAAACCTTTGAAACTATGCCCGAAATTTGCGACAACGTGATACCCTACATCGGCGGCGAAGAAGAAAAGAGCGAAAAAGAGCCCCTGAAAATCTGGGGCGAAGTGAAAGACGGAAAAATCATACCTGCCGCATCGCCCGCTATCACCGCGCAGTGTCTGCGCGTTCCCGTATCCGACGGACATACCGCGGCTTGCTTTGTTTCGTTTGAAAACAAGCCGACAAAACAAGATATTTTAAAGGCGTGGGAAGATTTTTCGGGCGAGCCGCAAAAATCGAAGCTCCCCTCCGCCCCCGTTCGTTTTATCCACTATTTTGCCGAGGATGACAGACCCCAACCCAAGCTTGACAGAAACTGTGAGCGCGGTATGGCGGTTTGCGCGGGCAGGCTCAGAGAGGACAATCTTTTCGACTATAAGTTTATCGGTTTTTCGCACAACACCTTGCGCGGAGCCGCAGGCGGTGCGGTGCTTCTTGCCGAGCTTTTGGCGGCAAAAGGATACTTTGATTAATCTCACAAAAATTTGGTATGCAAATTTTTTGTGAAATTGCCAAAGTCGTAAAACGCTTAACGGGCGAAATAAATCCGCCCTTGCGTTTTCCGGCGTTAAAATTTTATAATAAACACAAAAATTCACCTTTAAAAGATAAATCGCTTACAATAAATA
>JAIDOO010000057.1 GCA_029063275.1 Clostridia bacterium | reverse complement strand
ACTCTGAGGGCACCTGCTCTCTGATTAACGATATGTTACTTGAAACAACAGCAAGCGGAACAGCTAAAAAACTGAAAAATTTTGATTTTGATTTAGCCTCAAAAACAGGTACCTGCGGAAATACCGAAGGTAACACCGACGCTTACGCAATCAGCTATACAGGCGAAAATTGCTTCGCCGTCTGGCTGGGCGACAAAAACAATGAACGCACGCAAATTACGGGAGGAAACGATTGCTGTAAAATACTGAAAACCGCAATTGAAAAGCTTTACGAAAACCATAAGCCCAAAAAGCTTGATACAGACAGCGGAACGGTTACGGTAAAAATCGATTTGGAAGAATATTCCGAAAACAACAAAATTATTTTAGCCGACCCTGCTTGCCCCATTCTCAATACCAAGACGGTAAAAGTTTTAAAGGGCAATGAGCCGAAAATCCAATCGGACAGATTTTCAGTACCGTATATAAGTATGCCTGAAATTTCGGTAACAGAAAACACAGTAAATATTAAGTTATGCCACGCGAAGTACTATTCATTTATAGTAAAACGCACAAAAAACGGCAAAAGTGAAATCATTTATGACGGAAAGTGGCAAGAAGTAATTACCGACTCACCGGAAGAAGGCACCTATAATTATTCGGTTACCCCCTATTACAACGACGGAAAAAATGTGTATACAGGAAAAGAAATTAATCTTACGCCGGTTTGTTTAAGCAAAAACAACGATTCGCCGCAGATAAAAATTCCGGATATTGCGCACAAGGACTGGTATAATCAATAAAGAAATAACGGCGCCGATTTCGGCGCCGTTATTTTATAAATTAATAATTTCAAGAGTAGACAAAGCCCTGTCAACCAAAGCCCGTACGTCAAGCTTATCCTCTTCAGCCTCAACGTCTGCTAATTTCGGACGCGTAACAGGGTGCTTAGGCAAAAACACTGTGCAACAATCTTCATACGGTTCAATTGAAGTTTGATAAGTACCGATATCCCTGCTCCGCTCGATTATCTCGTCCTTATCAAAACCGCACAACGGTCTTAAAACGGGAAGAGTTTTAACAACACTGTTGGATGAGGTCATACCTTCCACCGTTTGGCTTGCAACCTGCGCAAGACTCTCTCCGGTTATCAAACATTGCGCTCCGCTTTTTATAGCAATCTGTTCTGCAATGCGCATCATAAACCGCCTTAAAACCGTAACCATATAATCGCCGTTGCAATTCTTATGAATCTGCTCCTGAATTTCAGTAACCGAAACTATATTTAAAGTTGTTCCGCAGGTGTAAGTAGAAAGCTGTTTAGCAAGCTCGATCACCTTTTCCCTCGCCTGCAAATTCGTATAAGGATAACTGTGAAAATGGATACAATCGATATTCATTCCACGTTTTGCAATCATATGCCCCGCAACAGGACTGTCAATACCGCCTGAAAGCAACAACATTCCCTTACCGGAAGTACCGACCGGCATGCCGCCGGCGCCTTTAAAAAACTCGTTAAACACCAGAGCGGTACCGTTTTCCCGAATATCGATATTAATAATAAAATCGGGATTATGCACGTCAACCTTGACAGATTGAATTTCATCCAACAGCCTTCCGCCGATTTCCGCGCTTATTTGCATGGAATTGAGTTTAAAGCTTTTATCTGCCCTGTGGGTTTCAACCTTAAAACTGCCTTCTTTAAAACAAACTTGCTTAGCCGCTTCAAATATTTTTTGCATATCGGCTTTCACCTTTAAAGCAACGCTGTACGAGTGAATTCCGAAAACCTTTTTAAGCCTTTCCAAAATAACTTCGGTATCGGCTTCCGAAAAATTTTCAACCAAATATCTGCCGCTAAGGCGATGAATTTCGTGTCTGATTCCTTTCAGACTTTTTTCCATATTTACGGCAAAAACGCGCTCGAACCAGCCTCTGTTTTTGCCCTTTAAATGCAATTCGGAATATCTGATAATTATTACTTTTTCCATAGTTTTATGCCATTAACCGCCGCCTGTTTGCAACAGTTTCATTTAATATTTTTGCCGCAGTACAAACTTCTTCTTCCGTAGATTCGGTTGAAAAACTTATCCTTAATACTCCGTCGGCAGACTCTTTATCCAAGCCGCACGCGAGCATTACCCTCGAATATCGCTTACTGGAATTCGAAGAACACGCCGAACCCGTACCGATTATCAGTCCTTTATCATCCGCCTCATGCAAAATAGTTTCGCCTCGGACGCCCTTTGCTATGACCGAAATAATATACGGAGAGCCGTTTTCAGAGCTTATTATGTCAAACATAGTACTATCCAAAAGCCTACAAAATAGGATTTTTAGAGCTAAAATGCGGTCATAAGCCTGATTTAATCCACTTAACCGCTCTTTTGCGGCAAATTCAAAGCATTTTATGCCGAATACGTTTTCTGTACCGCTTCGCAGATTATCTTCCTGTCCGCCGCCGAAAATCAGAGGTTTAATTATTAGATCTTTGCGCTTAATCAAAGCGCCCACACCTTTTATTCCGCCAATTTTATGTGCGCTTACCGAGTACAGATCAATATCTCCGTTCAATCGGAAATTTATTTTACCAAACGCCTGAACGCCGTCCGAATGAAAGAGTGTAAACTTATTTTTTACTTTAACCTTTTGCGCAATATCAGCAATATCGTTTATTGCGCCCGTTTCATTGTTCACGTGAATAACAGATACAAGCGAGGTTTTTTCGTCGACAAGACTTAAAAGATGTTCACTATCGACACTGCCGTCGGAATTCAGATTGGCAAAACGAACTTCAATTCCGCGCTGTTTTGCCTCGTTAACCGCTTCATAAACCGCTGAATGTTCGCCAAGGGTTGTAACAATGTTTCCGCGCTTACCGCCGCAAAGAATCGCCTGGTTATCCGCCTCGGTGCCGCACGAAGTAAAAATGCACGAAAATTTATTTTCGTCCGCGACAAGTGAAACTATATTTTTGCGCGCTTCTTTCAGCAATAGACTAAGATTATAACCCGATTTATAAAGTCCCGACGGATTATAAAATTCTTCCGTCAAATATTTTTCTGCGGACTTTAAAGCTCGCTCATTCGGCTTTGTAGTTGCCGCATTATCAAAATATATCATTAAATTTCTATCAAGCCTTCAAACGATTGCCTTACCGTTCCGTCCAGCTCTACCTCTCCCGTTTCATTAAATCTCACAAACAGGTCGCCGCCTTTCAGCTTTACGGTTATAATCCCGTCGTTTTTGCAGTAACCGCATTCTATCGCGGCAACCGCCGCCGCAACCGCCGCAGTTCCGCAGGACAGCGTTTCGCCGTTGCTCTTTTCCCACACGCGCATTTTAACGGTTACGTTGTTTACTACACGCACACACTCAACGAAAATTCCCTGAGGAAAATAACCCGATTCGGTTATAAGCTGTCCAAGCGAATCCAAATCGATACTTTCGACTTTGTCGCAGAAAATCACGCAGTGCGGATTACCCACGTTAACAAACGTTACGGGATAAGTTTTTTCACCGAACTTCAACTGCTTTTCTATATATTTGCCTGTTAAAGTCGACGGCAATAACTCCGCATCGAATACGGGCTTTCCGAGATTCACGACTACGGAGCTTGCCTTCCCGTTAAAGCTGTTTACCCATAAATTTTTTACGCCGTTTACCGTTTCAATACTCATCGTTTCGTCTGCAAGTCCGTTATCGAACAAATATTTTGCAACACAGCGCAAGGGATTAGCCGCCATACCGCCGCTACTTCCGTCGCGGTTAAAGACAAGCATTTTAGCCGCGGCAACTTGCGATTTTTCAATCAAAACAACTCCGTCTGCACCGATTGCGTAATGCCTGTCGGAAAAGTTTATCGCAAGAGATTCGGGACAGGTAATTCTGCTGTCCATATTATTAAATAATATATAATCGTTTCCGCAACTCTGCATTTTACAGAAGTCGAGCTTCAACTTTTCTTTTCTCAGATTATTTATATCCACAAGCTCTGTATTAAACTGGTTGTACCTGCCCGCAATTACGTCTGCAAGCGCATTCGCCGTATCAAGCGACGTAAGCACGGTAATACCCAACAAAATTGCATGATGGTGCAAACTGATATAGTTTGAAATGGACTCAACGTCGGATTTGCCCGTGTATACAACGTAGTCCACCTTACCCTCGTCCATAAGCTTGAAAATTTCTTCGTTTGAAGAAAGTCTTGCAACATCGCAACATTCAAGCCCAAGACTTCGTATAACGTCTGCCGTTCCCTTTGTCGCGTACAGTGTAAGACCCAAGTCGGCAAACTTTTTAACTATATTAATAATCTCAGGTTTGTCTTGGTCGTTTATAGTGAAATAAATGCCCGACGGATTGTTTTTTGTAGGATGCTTCATATTGAAGCCTGCCGAAACAAGCCCTTTAAAAAGCGCCTCTTCTATCGTCTTACCGATTCCAAGCACCTCGCCCGTAGACTTCATTTCGGGACCGAGCTGAGAGTTTACGTCGTTCAGTTTTTCAAACGAAAATACGGGAACTTTAACGGCAACATAGGGTGAATTGGGATAAAGCCCCGTGACGTATCCGAGATTTTTCAATTTTGCGCAGACGAGAATATGCGTAGCAAGGTCAACCATAGGCACGCCCGTAACCTTTGAAATATACGGAATAGTTCGCGAAGCTCTGGGGTTTACCTCTATTACATACAGCTCGTTATGATATATCAGGTACTGGATATTTATAAGTCCCTTGGTCTTTAACGAAATTGCAAGTTTAGTTGAAACGTCCACTACCTTTTTAAGCATAGCGTCGCTCAGATTATACGGCGGATAAACCGCAATCGAGTCTCCACTGTGAACGCCTGCCCTTTCGATATGTTGCATAATACCGGGAATCAGCACGTCTACGCCGTCGGAAATAGCGTCTACCTCAAGCTCGGTACCCATTAAATACTTATCGCAAAGCACGGGATTTTCGATTTTCTGGGCGAGAATTACGTCCATATATCTTTCAATATCGTTCTGCGTAAAGGCTATTGTCATATTCTGTCCGCCGATTACGTAAGACGGACGCAACAACACCGGATAACCTAACTTTTCCGCGGCGGCGACAGCTTCTTCACCCGTCATTACGGTAAGACCCTTAGGGCGCGCAATTCCAAAGCGTTCCAAAAGCTCGTCAAAGCGTTCTCTGTCCTCGGCAAGGTCTACGCTGTCAGCAGGCGTGCCCAAAATCCTTACGCCACGGCTTTCGAGATAACTGCAAAGCTTAATAGCCGTCTGTCCGCCGAAAGTTATAACTACGCCGTAGGGTTTTTCAACGTCAATTACATTCTGAACGTCCTCGGGTGTAAGCGATTCGAAGTAAAGCCTGTCCGCCGTATCGAAGTCTGTTGAAACGGTTTCAGGGTTGTTGTTTATGATAATTACCTCATAACCGAGCTTTTTCAGCGCCCATACGCAGTGTACCGACGAGTAGTCGAATTCGATACCCTGACCTATTCTTATTGGTCCGGAACCTATGACTATAATTCTCTTTTTTGTGCTGTTTTTAACAAAAGGCTTTGCCTCGTCATTTTCTTTATCGTCAAATGTTGAGTAGAAATAAGGAGTCTGCGCAGAAAATTCCGCACCGCAGGTATCAACCATTTTAAAGACGGAATTTCTGTGTGCAGGCAATTCGTTGCCCGAAATTTTTTGCAGTTCCTTATCGGGATAGCCAAGCTGTTTGCCGCGTAAATACTGTTGTTTATCTATTTGCTTGCCGCAAATTTCATTTTCAAAATCCACAAGATTTTTAAGCTTAGCCAAAAACCATTCGTCGATTTTCGTTATAGTATAAATTTCATCAATTGAAATTCCGCGCTTTAACGCCTCGAATACGACGAAAAGCCTCTCATCGGTAAGTTCGGCAAGTTTTGCCTTTACTTCGCCGTCAGAGAGCTTTGCCATTTTAGGCAAATTCAAGGACGATACCGAAATTTCCGCACCGCGGACGGCTTTCATAATAGCCGTTTCAAAATTGGTACCTATTGCCATAACTTCGCCCGTTGCCTTCATTCTTGTACCCAAATTGCGTTTTGCGTACAAAAATTTATCAAACGGCCACTTCGGAAGCTTAACCACAACATAATCCAAAGTAGGCTCGAAGCATGCAAAAGTTTTGCCTGTTACGTCGTTTTTAATTTCGTCAAGGGTGTAACCCAATGCGATTTGCGTAGTAACCTTTGCAATGGGATAGCCCGTAGCTTTTGAAGCAAGCGCGGACGAACGCGAAACCCTGGGATTTACTTCTATAACAGAATATTCAAACGAATCGGGATTTAAAGCGAACTGGCAGTTACAACCACCCTCTATTTCAAGCTCGGAAATTATATCGAGCGACGCCGTCCTGAGCATCTGATATTCTTTGTCCGAAAGAGTTACCGCAGGTGCAATTACTATAGAATCGCCCGTGTGAAGTCCGACGGGATCGAAATTCTCCATAGAGCAGACCGTTAAAACGTTGCCCGCACCGTCGCGCAAAACCTCAAACTCTATCTCCTTCCAGCCGCCTATATATTTTTCAATTAAAACCTGAGTAATGGGCGAGAGCATAAGACCGTTGTGCGCGATAAGTTTGAGCTCTTCCTCATTAGCGGCAACGCCGCCGCCCGCTCCGCCGAGCGTATATGCCGGGCGTACAATTACGGGATATCCGATTTTGTCGGCAATCGACAAACACTCTTCGACAGTGTACGCTATATCGGACGGCACAATGGGCTGATTGATTTTCTGCATAGTCTGTTTGAAAAGCTCTCTGTCTTCCGCCCTGTCGATCGAGTCGAGCTTTACGCCGATAAGCTTGACGCCGTATTCGTCCAAAAAGCCGGATTTAGCCAGCTGACAACCCAAAGTCAGCCCGGTCTGCCCGCCCAAAGAAGCCAAAAGGCTGTCAGGGCGCTCTTTTATAATAATTCGCTTTAACGTATCAACCGTCAGCGGTTCAAGATAAATTTCATCCGCAAGCGCGCGGTCGGTCATTATCGTTGCAGGATTGGAATTGCACAAAACGACGTTTATGCCTGCGTCTTTCAACACTCTGCAAGCCTGTGCACCTGCATAATCGAATTCAGCAGCCTGTCCTATAACTATCGGACCCGAACCTATTACGAGTACCTTTTTTATATCTTCTCTCTTAGGCATTATACTTACCTTCCTTTACGTTTGTAATAAATTTGTCAAACAAGAACGAAGCGTCGCGCGGTCCGCCGCAGGCTTCGGGATGAAACTGCACAGTAAATGCATTCAATTCGGGATAATCAAACCCCTCGCAAGTGCCGTCATTGGCGTTTATATAAGACAGCTTACCGCACTTTAAGCTTGAAGAAACCACTTCGTAGCCGTGGTTTTGGCTGGATATGTAAACCCTGCCGCTTTCGAGATTTTTAACAGGTTGGTTTGCACCGCGGTGTCCGTATTTCATTTTCCTGGTCTTTCCACCCATGGCAAGCGCAAAAAGCTGATGTCCCAGACAAATCCCGAAAATAGGTAGCTTGCCTGCAAGCTTTTTAAGATTTTCGATTATCTGAACATTTTCAGCAGGGTCGCCGGGTCCGTTCGTAAGCATAAGACCGTCGCAATTTAACGCAAGAATTTGCTCGGCAGTGTAAAAAGACGGCAATTTTACACAATAACAACCGCGCTTAACCAATTCGCGGACTATATTTTCCTTCGCGCCGAAATCCCATACAGCAATTTTCAATCCGTCGGGATTTCCGAAGCGCTCAACATCTTGCGCGGTTACGCTTTCAACCGCGCGCTTTACGCGGTATTTGTTTATCTCGTCAAAACTTTTCAGCGGCTTCGAAGTAATCGCCGCATTCATAACGCCGGCTTCCCTTACTATTTTTGTAAGCTCGCGCGTATCGACGCCGTACAGCCCGATTATTCCGTTATCCGCAAGATATTTATCAAGCGTCTGTTCGCACCTGAAATTTGAAGGGTTATCACACTTCTCTCTCACTATATATGCCGAAACCCACGGTTTTTTACTCTCGCAGTCGGGCGAAATTACACCGTAGTTTCCTATAAGCGGAAAGGTCTGCACCACGATTTGCCCGAAGTAACTGGGGTCTGTAAGCGTTTCGATATAACCTGTCATACCGGTGGTAAACACCAGCTCTCCGACGGTTTCGCCGTCCGCGCCGAAGCTGAAACCCTGAAATTGTTTACCGTTTTGAAGCGTCAAATAAACTTTTTTCATTAACCTGATCCTTAACTTTTTTCTGTAATTAAAAGAAAGACTGATTTAAAAATAAATCAGTCAAATAAAACAAAATTATTAAAACGGAATTTTTCGTCGGTGCAATGACCGCCGTTGAAAGCAAACAAATTATGTACAAATGCGTATGTCTTTAAAATGCCTTTCATAATTCCTAACCTTAAAAATTATATAACAACCTTTTTTTTAAGTCAAGCAAAAGAGCAAAGTTTTATTTTATTATTTAATTCAGTACAATCGCGTCAAAAAATCAAAAGATTTAAGCCGCTTTCTCAACGATTTATATTCGGGTTCGTACTTTGCTACAAGAGACCAGAATTTTTCGGAATGGTTAAAGTAAACCAAATGCGCCAGTTCGTGAATAATAACG
>JAIDOO010000056.1 GCA_029063275.1 Clostridia bacterium | reverse complement strand
ATTTAAAAGTTTGTTCCGCGTCCAAACAGCCATCAACCAACACCGCGCCGCCATAATCCCGCTTTTTTAAAAAAGAAATAATTTCCAAGCTGTCTGCGCTTGCGTCCAGACGGACTTCGGCAAGGCGGGCAACCGTTTCCGAAAAATACATTTGGTAAGGATAGCACGATTTTTTCGCGTTGGCTAAGTTGAAAACCGCCGCAATACTCTCGCACCGCTCCTTCAATTCGCTGAAAATCCTCGGCGCGCAGTAAAGCCCCTTGGGGTCGTTTTCAAGGCAGAGAGTTACGCCGTAGCGCGAGCAAAATTCCGAAATTTCTCTTAAACGTGCGGCGGTTTCGTCGTAATTGCAAGCTTGCGGAGCGCCGCGCAATATGTAATGCTTTGCGCCGAAAAGCTGAGCCGAGCGCATAACCTGGTCCAGCCAGTAAAAGCCGTCCCCGCGCACCCTGCGGTTATTGACAAAAAGCTGAGCCTCGAAATTGAGGGGCGAAACGCTTACGGAATTAATTTCCACCCCCTCTGCACGGGCGGAAAATTTTTTTGCGAACTCGGGGCGATATTCGTAAAAGGTGCGAAGCCCCACCCCGCAGACTTCCGCGCCAAGCTCGTTAAGTTTTGAAAGTGCGTCCTCTGTTTCGAGATTTTTAAGACAGTTTGTTGTAAGTCCTATCGTCATACCCCGATTATAACACAATCGGCGGCAATTTGCAATAGTAAAAAAATTAAAAACCTTGTTGCCGCGTTATAGTGTCAAAAATATCGTATTAACCTGAAAATACAATCGGGTTGTTTGCGGCTTCGTGAGATTATGCCTGAGCTATGTATTTTGAAAGAGAATAGGTTATATCCCTGTCGGCAATTTTAGAAATAGGTTCGAGGGGAAAACCGCCACCGGTTCCGCCGTGCTGAGAAAATTCGGGGGACTTTTCAGCCTGTGGCTGTTCGCCGCCCAATCCGCCCGAAAAGGCGTTTACCGCAGAAAGCACCTGCGAAATTTCGTCCGCGCTTTTGAGCGCCTCCTGCACCTGCTCGCCGCCGAAGCTTTCAAGCATAGGGCGCACTTCCTGCAAAAGATTTTGCGCGTTGCCTTTGCCGCTGTAAAGAAGCAGGGCGAGGATTATAAAAAGTTGCATAATTCAAACTCCTTGCATACATTGATATTAACATTATATGCGGAGTTATTATGAAAGATTTTAAAAGCTACACCCCCGAAAACAACGAAAACGCCGAAACGCCCAAAAGCGAAGAAATGAACAACACCGTCGAGCTTGCAAAAAAAGTTTCGCAGGCAATGAACGGCAAAAGCCAGGGTCAGCTTCTCGGCACCATTATCGCCGAAGCCGAGCGCGGAAAGCGCAACGGCACGCTGACCAATGCGGATTTGGACAATTTTTATAACACGCTTGCGCCCCTCGTGGACGGCTTTAAGCGCAAAAAACTGAAAGAGGTTATAAACCGTCTTAAAAGCATTTAAATAAAAATTCCGCTTATAAAAGCGGAATTTTTTTTTATTGATAAAGCTTGGTTGAAAGATATTTTTCGCCGCCGTCGGGAAAAACCACGACTATGTTTTTGCCCGCGTTTTCTTCCAGTGCGGCGAGTTGAACCGCCGCCCACAGCGCCGCGCCCGAGGAATAGCCCGCGAGAATTCCCTCGGTACGGACAAGCTCTTTAGCCGTGTCCGAAGCATCACCGCTTTCGACAGCGATAACGCAGTCGAAAATTTCTTTATCGAAAATCTGCGGCACGAAGCCCGCGCCGATTCCCTGTATTGCGTGCGGTCCCGCTACACCCTTTGAAAGCACGGGCGAATCCGCAGGTTCTACCGCGATAATTTTCAAATCGGGATTTTTACTCTTTAAAAACGCACCTGCGCCCATAAGCGTTCCGCCCGTTCCGACGCCCGCGACAAAAATATCCACCTTGCCGTCCGTATCCTCCCAGATTTCGGGACCGGTCGCCGAAAAATGCGCGGCGGTATTCGCTGGGTTTGAAAACTGACCCAAAATAACTCCGCTACGGGTTTTTGCAAGCTCTTCGGCTTTTTCCACCGCGCCCGTCATTCCCTTTGCCCCGTCGGTCAAAACAAGCTCGGCGCCGTAAGCCTTTAAAAGCGCGCGACGCTCGGCGCTCATACTCTCGGGCATGGTTAAAACGACTTTGTACCCTTTAGCCCTGCCGATTGCGGCAAGCGCGATACCAGTATTGCCGGAGGTCGGCTCGATAATAGTTGCGCCCTCTTTTAAAAGTCCGCTTTTTTCCGCTTCTTCAATCATAGCCTTAGCCGCCCTGTCTTTAACCGAGCCCGTCGGGTTGAAGTATTCGAGTTTGGCAAAAATTTTGGCTTTTAAGCCGCGCGATTTATTGAATGAGCACAGCTCGGAAAGGGGCGTTGCGCCGACCAAATCCGATATGTTTTTAAAAATCATTTATCCCTCCGAGGCGAGTTTTTTTACCGCGCGCAAAAACTGCGAGCACTCGTTCATACTGTTAAAGCCGCTGAGCGAGGCGCGGACAAGCCCGTCCGAATCGAGCGCCGCGTGCATTAACGGTGCGCAGTGCAGACCGCCGCGTACGCATATTGCAAACTCTTCCGAGAGTCTGTAAGCCGCGATTTCGGACTGCATATTGTTTAATCTGAGCGCAACAATTCCGAACGGATTGGGCTGTGAAAAAAGGGTTACTCCGCTTATTTTCGCAAGTCCGTCAATAAGGTATTCCGTCATTGCAAGCACCTTGTCGGCGGCGGATTTCATATTCTGTTGCAAAAACAAAACCCCCTCGCCCAGGGACACGATTGCAGGATAGGACAGCGTTCCGCTTTCAAGCCTGTCGGGGTAAAAATCGGGCATATTCAGATTGAAGGACTCACTGCCCGTACCGCCGTATAAAACGGGGTCGGGGTTTAACCGCTCGGAAAACAGCAGAGCGCCGCTGCCCTGGATACCGCACATTCCCTTGTGCCCCGCAACCGCCAGAGCGTCTATGCCAAAACTTTTCATATCTATCGCAACGTGTCCGCAAGCCTGCGCGCCGTCGCAGATTAAAAGGGTTTTTTCGGGGATTTTTTTGCGTACCTCGGCAACGTCGGGCGAGGTCCCCGTTACGTTAGAAGCAAGCGTAATAACCACTGCGCGCGTATCGTCCGTAACAAGGCGGAAAAGCGCTTCGAGGTCGATTTCGCCCTCCTCGGTCAAGGGCGCGTATTCAACCTCCACCCCCTTACTTTTCAAAAACTCCAACGGGCGCAAAACCGAGTTGTGCTCGGCAACGGTGGTTACTACCTTGTCGCCCGCCTTTAAAACGCCGCAGAGCGCGATATTCAGCGCCTCGGTACAGTTTTTTGTGAATACTGTCCTGTCGTAGCTGTATCCGCCCAAAAAGGAGCAAAGCAGCTTTCTGCAAGCGTATACTCTTTCCAGACACGCAAGCGAAAGCTTGTGTCCGCTCCGTCCGGGGTTTGCGCCGAATTTTATCGCCGCGGCGGTTGCCGTTATAACGCCGTCGGGTTTGAAACCGCCCGTGGCGGCGTTGTCAAAATATATCATAATTTACCTCGGTAACATAAAATAATAATATATTCTATTTATACGAGGGACAAATTTATGACTGAGATACTTGCGGTTTTCCGTTCGCGCTCGCAGGCAATAGACTGCAACGCAAGATTACGGGCGGCAGGCATACCCGCAGGACTTATTAATACGCCGAAAGAAGCAAACGTGGGTTGCGGACTTTCAATCAAATTTCCCGGCGGTATGCTTGAGAGAACCAAAATGGTGGTCCGCTCGGGCGGATATTCCGCGTTTTACGGATTTTTTAAAGTTTATTCGAATTACGGCAAAACTATTATCGGGAAAATCGGTTGATTTCCACTGACGGCTTATGGTAAAATTTTTGTATGGACAAAGGAAAAAATGTAAAAATTTTGCAAGGGCTTGCCGGGCTTTACCCCAACGCTAAGCCCGAGCTTAAATTTTCTTCGCCGTACGAGCTTTTGGTTGCGGTTATACTCTCGGCGCAATGCACGGACGCCAGGGTCAATAAGGTTACCGAGGTGCTTTTTAAAGAGTATAACACGCCCGAAAAAATGCTTAGCCTTTCGCAAGCCGAGCTGGAAAGGTATATTTTCGCCTGCGGTTTTTACAGAAACAAGGCGGCGCACATTCTATCCGCCTCGCGCGATATAATGGAGAAATTCAACGGAGAAGTACCCGCAACCTTAGAAGATTTGCAAACGCTTGCGGGCGTCGGGCGAAAGACGGCAAACGTCGTCTACGCGGTGGCGTTCGGCGGCGACGCGATTGCAGTCGATACCCACGTTTTCCGCGTTTCCAACAGGCTGGGGCTCGCGCAGGGCAACACGCCCGAAAAGGTTGAAAAGGCGCTTATGCAGGCAATACCCAAAAGCGAATGGTCAAAAGCCCACCACTATCTTATTTACCACGGCAGGCGTGTGTGCAAATCCCAACGCCCCGACTGCGAAAACTGCACTTTAAAAAAATTATGCGATTTTTACAATAAATAAACTAACCGCCCTGCGTAAAACGCAGGGCGGTTTTAAATTTTGATTTATATAAACAATGCTAAAAGAAATAAAAAAAGACCAAAGGCGGCGTAGGCAATTATCGTCAATAAAATGAAATACAGTGCCGTAAGAACAAAAGTCCCGCCGCTTATAACAATTCCCGCAATGCCGAAGCCGAGACCGGATTTCGTCTTTTTGGCTTTGACCGTACCGATAATGGATAATACGAGCGACGCCGCAAGCGGAATAACAAAGAAGAACTGAAAGTGTACTCCCGTATACCACAAATGATTTATGTAGACCGACAACATTCCGAGCACTATGCTTGCAATAGCTATTATAAATCCCGAAAGGGCAAAAGCGTTGACTTTTTTCGGTTGCCGGGGCTCGGCTTCAACTGGTTTATCAGCCGTCCGGATTTGCGGTAACGGCTGTCCGGAGTTTTCCGGCATTACGCCGCAATGAATACAGATTACTGCTTTATCGCTAATCTCTTTTCCGCAACAAGTACAAAACATTTTACCCCTCCTTTTGTTAAAAAGCATAAAACCGCCCGTTTGGACGGTTTATATTCAAAATCCGTTTACCGAACCTGCAAGACCGCCGAGAGCCGCCAGTATTGCGGGAAGCACAACGATAATAAGCACGATACACAAAACTATCGAAGCAAGACTTATAACTATGCCAGCGATACTAAGCCCCCTGCCGGAGCCGTATTCTTTTGATTTTACAAGACCTACAATGCTGAAAATCAAACCCAGCAAAGGCACTATGTCGTAAGTATAATAACCGCAAAACAAACCGATAAGCGTGAGCACGAAGCCCGCGATTGCAAAGCCGTTTGTACGCTTTGCGGGAACAGCCTGCTGAACGTTTAACGCCGAAGCCGCATCGGTTGCCGCACCGCAGTGCACGCAAAAAACCGCCTGGTCGGCAATTTGCTGACCGCAATTTTTACAAAACATTTTACTCTCCGTATTTTCTTAAGTATTCTATTAAGTATTATATGACAATAATTTTATAATGTCAACCGTCTGCGCCCTGCCGTACTTTGTATAAGTTATCATGGGCGCACTGCAATGCACGCATATAATTGCCCTGTCTGCAATTTGTTTTCCGCACCCGGTACAAAACATATCTGCCTCCTTTCGGAGTTAATTATTAATAAAAAAACGGGTTTTTAAGCCCGTTTTTTATTGGTGTTAATTTAAGATTAAACAATAGTTTGTAACAATGCACTGACAGGTTCGATTTCGTCCATTAGATCATTGCAACTTTTGATACAGCTGATACCGCAGGTGCCGAACCATATAACAGTAGTCGCAACAAATATAGCGCCGATTATAATGCCTGCAAGAGCAATACTTCTGCCACTGCCGTTGTACTCTTCGGTCTTGGACTTCTGGAAGCCGACAATACTCAATATTAAACCAATAAGCGAAGTACCCCATAAAATCGAAAGCACAAGTCCCGCAATTGCGATACCGTTAGTCTTAGGTTCGGTTACTGCAGTCTGCTGAGTCTGGTGTTTTACGGGAACACCGCAGTGGATGCACACCGACGCGTTATCATCGATTTCTTTGCCACAATTCTTACAAAACATTTTTTCCACATCCTTTAAGTTTATTTGTAACTTATGTATAAGTACGTTAATATTTTAACTCTTTTGGGTTTAATTGTCAACTATTTTGTGTTATTAACTTAACCCTTTTTGGTTATACAATAGCGTAAAGGAAATAATATATGACCATTCTTGAAAAAATAGACAAGCTACGCGAAGAGCGCGGTTGGTCGGTAAACAACCTTGCAATGGAAGCTATGCTTACGCAGTCTACATTAAACAATCTGTATTCCCGCAATGCCGAGCCGAAAATTTCGACCCTGCGTGCAATTTGCGGAGCTTTTAATATGACTCTTGCGGAATTTTTTGCGGACGAAAACTTGGAGGAAGCTAAAACACACGATTACGCAAATGAATTGGAATCGCGGTATTCAAAACTTACCATGGCACAAAAAAAAGCCGTCATCGAGCTTTTGCGCTCAATGACGTAGACTAAAATTTTAAACTACTCTACTTTGTAAGGTTTTAAACTTAAAGTATCAACGGCGTATGCCGTTCCGTCTTTTGTAAAGCTTATTACGGGCGCACTGCAATGCACGCATATAATTGCCCTGTCCGCAATTTGTTTTCCGCACCTGGTACAAAACATATCTGCCTCCTTTCGGAGTTAATTATTAATAAAAAAACGGGTTTTTAAACCCGTTTTTTTATTATTTGTTTTTAAATTAAACCAAAGGCAACAATACTGAAGTGTAAAGGCCGGGATCAGTAGCACAACTAGCGGCGCCAACGCAGCAAGCGATGATGATGATCCAGTAACCGATCGTAATACAGCTGAGAATGATACCTGCGATTGCGAGTCCTTTGCCCTTGCCGTTGAACTCGGGCTGTTTGGACTTCTGTAAGCCGACAATGCTCAGAATCAAGCCGAGAACTGCCGCGAACGAGAAGAACGAAAGCACGAATCCGGCAATTGCAACTCCGTTGCTAGGCGCATTCGATACGACAACCTGCTGGGTTTCGTGTTTTACGGGAACACCGCAGTGAATGCACACCGACGCTTTATCATCGATTTCTTTGCCACAATTCTTACAAAACATCTTTTTTTCTCCTTTATTCTCTATTTTGTATATTATATATACTCGTAGGGTCATTATATTATATATTCTTATAATTTAATAACCTAAAGGAGTTAATTTTTTAACTCAAAGTGCCGTAAGCGGGATGAATCGGGCGGGAATTAAAACCATAATTTCCTTATTTTTACAAAAAATAAAAGCACCCGTAAAGGGTGCTTTGTATTTTGATTGATTAGCCGAGAATTTTAACTACGGTACCCGAACCAACCGTTCTGCCGCCTTCGCGGATAGCGAAACGAAGCTTCTCTTCTACCGCTACGGGCTTGATGAGCTCAACGGAGATTTCTACGTTATCGCCGGGCATAACCATTTCGGTGCCTGCGGGAAGCTCGATAGAACCGGTAACGTCGGTAGTTCTGATGAAGAACTGGGGACGGTAGTGGTTGAAGAAAGGAGTATGACGGCCGCCTTCCTCTGCTTTAAGAACGTAAACCTGAGCGGTGAACTTGGTAGCAGTTTTAACGGTGCCGGGCTTTGCAAGAACCTGTCCTTTTTCAATGCCCTTTCTGTCGATACCACGGAGAAGCGCGCCGATGTTGAAGCCTGCGATAGCTTCGTCAACGCTCTTGTGGAACATTTCAAGACCGGTAATAACGGTTGCAATGGGCTTATCGATAAGTCCTACGATTTCGGTGGGATCGCCGACGTGAGCGGTACCTCTTTCTACTCTACCGGTTGCAACGGTGCCGCGGCCGGAGATAGTGAATACGTCTTCCACGGGAAGAAGGAAGGGCTTGTCGGTTTCACGCTGAGGGGTGGGAATATACGCGTCGATGGTGTCCATAAGCTGAAGAATGCACTGGCATTCGGGAGCCGCAAGAACGTCTGCGTCGGAAGCGCCGGAAGAAGCTTTTTCCAAAGCCTTCAAAGCCGAGCCCTTAACGATGGGGCAGCCCTTGAAGCCGTAGCTTTCAAGCGTATCGGAAATTTCCATTTCAACGAGCTCCAAAAGCTCGGGGTCGTCCATCTGGTCGCACTTGTTGAGGAATACTACGATGTAGGGAACACCTACCTGACGGGAAAGGAGAATGTGCTCCTTGGTCTGGGGCATGGGACCGTCGGTTGCCGCAACTACGAGGATTGCGCCGTCCATCTGAGCCGCACCCGTAATCATGTTCTTGACGTAGTCCGCGTGTCCCGGGCAGTCAACGTGAGCGTAGTGTCTCTTGTCGGTCTGATACTCAACGTGAGCGGTGTTTATTGTTATACCGCGCGCTTTCTCTTCGGGAGCCTTATCGATCTCGTCGTATTTCATTTTTGCTGCCTGACCTTTGCACGCCATTACCATAGTGATAGCTGCGGTCAGAGTGGTCTTGCCGTGGTCAACGTGGCCGATTGTGCCGATGTTAACGTGGGGCTTGCTGTTGTCGTACTTAGCCTTTGCCATTTTTAAATTCTCCTATAAATTTTTTTATAAAAATGATAACTTACGCCTTTGCAGGCGTCGCAGCTATCCATGCTGCAATTTAATGCGCCTTATGCGTTGAAACTATTATATATTAAATATTTCCAAAACACAATTGTTTTGACGCAGGTTTTTAAAATTTTTAACGCTTACGCGTTCTTTTTAGCGCGCTCGCCGATTACTTTTTCAGCTACGCTCTTCGGCACTTCGGAATAGTGGTCGAACTGCATTGTAAACTGTCCGCGGCCCTGAGTTCTGGAACGAAGGTCGGTTGCGTAACCGAACATTTCCGAAAGGGGAACTTCGGCGTCTACTACCTTTGCGCCCGCCCTGTCGTCCGTGGACACTATCGTGCCGCGGCGTGCGGTTACGTTACCCATAATATCGCCGAAATAGTCGTCGGGGGTGATAACTTCAACCTTCAT
>JAIDOO010000055.1 GCA_029063275.1 Clostridia bacterium | reverse complement strand
GTATTGACAAAGCCCAAAACCGTGCTATAATGAAGGTACAAAAAGAAAATAACTTACAAAAAATGTTAGGTACCAACATTAATCCAAGAGGTAAGCTATATGAAATATAAGTAGCCGCGAAAGCGGGTCAAGGGTTAAAATTTAAAAAAAGTTTACACCGCTTCTATATGATAAGGGAAAAAGTTCAAGGAGGTAAGAGTATGAAAAGACTCTTCTTTGCAAGAACTAACGAAGTGAAAGGAAGGTAAACTCCGATGTACAAGTTTACTCGTGAGGTCTGATTCCCAAACGGAAAAAAGTGCGCAGTGTAATTTAGTACCGGGAAAAATCACTGCAAGAGGACAACTCGACAAAGCTTCAAATCAGCCCGTCGGGAGGCGATCTCAAAAAATCAAAACTTAATAAAAAAAGTAACCCTGCGGAGTTTTCCGCAGGGTAGTTTTTTACTCTATCCACTCTTGGATAAACTCTTCAAATTGCGCTTTGTTACAATTTACTTTGCCAAAATAAAATATGCTGTTCTTTACAATAGATTGCGCATAATGCCCCACATATTCGTGATCGCCGTTTTCATAATAGATTAATATTGCATCCTTTCCATCATATAATTCAGTGGGATCACCTATCAAAAAACGGTGGAATTTTATCTGCTTGAACCGCTCTATAAAACTATCCCTGTCCTCTATTTCAGCCAGAATATCATACTCAAAATCACCGGTAGTATAGTCTCTATCACTTTTTATAGCAACTATTCTTATTTCGATGATTTGATCAGTATCGTGCAAAAACGGATATGTTATAGGCTTACTGCAAGCACAAAAAAAGCTTGCCGCCAATATTAAAAGACACGCAAAAATCCCCGACGTTGCCGCCCTTTTTAAAATCATATTCCCCCTCCTGCTTTGCTTGAGGCTTTATTATATTCCTTCCAGTTCGTCCAGAGAAAGACGGAAGCTGTCAATAAAGTTTTCCATAAAGTACTCAACCTCCGGCATTTTGCGCTCGTGCAAATCCTTTTCAATGCTCTTTTTTGCTTTTGCAAACTCGGAGTTGCCGCAACGCAGTTCTTCAAGACATTTGACGTACGCCGCAAGCCTGTCCGCCGCTTTCATAACCGCATACTCCGCGCTGTTTTCGTCGGGTTGCAGACTTTTGGAAATTTCACCCCGCAACTCTTCGGGTAAGGTGGACAAAAGCTTTTCGCCCGCGCGCTCTTCAATAGATTTGTAAGCACCGCGAATCGAATTGTTGAAATATTTTATAGGCGTGGGCATATCGCCCGTCATAACCTCACTGCACTCGTGATACACGGCGTACAGCACCGCCTTTTCCGCGTTTACGTTGCCGCCGAAAATTTTGTTATTTATAACCGACAGCGCGTGCGCGAACAGCGCAACCTGCTGGGAATGCTCCATAATGTTTTCTTCACGGACGGAGCGCATTAACTGCCACCGCTTGATGTATTTCATTCTGTCTAAAAATGCGTAAAAATCGTGTGCCATAATACTCCTTCACAAAATTTTCGCGCCATTGTACGCGCGATAATTCTCGTGATTTAAGGGCTTCCCGCCCTCTGTCCGAATTTTTTCGGGTTGCATTGCGCAAAACGCGGTTTTGCTTGCGCCGTTAATTATTTTTAAAAGATTGTGTTTGTATCATTATACAATAAAACCCGCAAAATTTCAATTGACTTTATATACAAATTAAATTATAATTTAATTACGCTGAATTTCGGCGAATAAAAATTAAATACCGTCGGGGGTGCCGACGTCTACCACGTAGAATGCAAGCTAACGCAGAATCACGAAGTAGACGTACGAGCTGAGATTATACCCTTTGAATCGGCAACGTAATGGTTGAGCGATAGTGCAAAGAGATTTTTTCGCGTTCCCCTTTTTTTCGGGGAACGTTTTTTTAGCGGAAGGACACGACGGTAAAAGGAGAAAATTTATGATTTATGCACTCTCGGTCGTCTATCCATACGACGTTGCCGAACCCGTCCTCTTGTGGCTGACAGTTGCAATCCTTGCCGCGCTCGTTGTATCGGGCATTGCCGTTTGGGGTTGCGTGCTTGCAAAAAAGCTTGAAAAGGACAAAGCCGCAAAGTTTGCCAAGTACGCATTTGCCGCGTTTATCGCATACGCGCTCATTGCCGGCATAATTATGCTTGTTCTGCAACTTTTAAAGCGGATGAGCGGCGATTACCTCGAATACAACTCAGTTAATCACGACGTAATTAACTTCGTATTCGTACCGCTTTTGGTCCTCTTTGCCGCCGTGCTCGTAAGCGGAATCGCTCTTTTTATCGTTGGCATAAAAAAGAACGCGGCGTTTTCACTGCTCGCTAAAATTCTGGGCGGAATCTGCGGCGCAGGTGTTATCGCTGCGGGCGTTACAATCGGTATTTACTACTCGCGCCGCATATCTGACGACGGCTATTACAACGGTTACGGCAATGTAAACGAGCTTGCGCTCTACATCTCCGCCGCCGCGCTCGTTATCGGCGCGGTAGTTGCCGCAATTATTCTCGGCAGAAAAAACAAATATAAATTCGACAGCCGCGCAATCGCGCTTGCGGGAATTTGTATTGCCCTGAGTTTTGTTTTATCTTATGTACAGCTTTGGAAAATGCCGCAGGGAGGAAGCGTTACGCTTGTTTCATTGTTGCCCGTTATGCTGTACTCGTACGTCTACGGAACGCGGAAAGGAATTTTGGTAGGACTGATTTACGGACTTATGCAGGCTATGCAGGACCCGTATATCATTCATCCCGCGCAGTTCCTTTTAGATTATCCGATTGCATTCTGCTTTGTAGCGTTTGCGGGCGCGTTCTCAAAAATCGAAGCGCTCAGATTCCCGCAGGTAAAATTTTTGCTCGGCGCAATTCTCGTTTCCGCACTCAGATTTTGCGCACATCTGCTTTCGGGCGTGTTCGCTTTCAGCGCGTATGCAACCGATGCGGGTTTCAGCGGATTGGGCGGCTTCTTTGTATACAGCGCGGCATATAACTCGTTCGTGTTTGCGGATATGGCGCTCGTAATCGCCGCAGGCGTTGCTGTACTTTCTTCCAAGGCGTTTGTAAGACTTTTGGAGAAATATCCCAAACCCGTTCAACCTGCCGAACCCATAACCCAAGACAAATAAAATTAAAAAGCCGCCGGGCAAAAGCTCGGCGGCTTTTTATATGAATTGAAGTATATCCGTTAAAACCGCAAAGGCAAGAATCAGCACAAAGCCCACGGCGTGGATTACCGCCTCTATCTTCCTCGGCACGGGTTTTCTGAAAATGATTTCTATCAGGCAGAAAACCACCTTGCTTCCGTCCAGCGCGGGTATAGGCAGAAGATTGAACACCGCAAGGTTTACCCCGATATACGCGGCGATTTCAAAAAAGTTCTGCACACTCTGCGAGGCAATTTGAGAAGTAAGCTTTATCGTAGTAACAGGCCCGCCCATTGCGGAGAGCCCTAAATGCCCCGTCAACAGTTCGCCTAAAACCTTGAAAATAGTACCCGCTATCCTGAACGAATATACGAACGACCTGCCTATCGTTTCAAAAAATCCGAAGCGGTGGGATTCGACACCTATGTTCCAGTAATTTTTTCCGTCCTCGCCCTCGTAGGTACCTATGCCCAGCGCGTTCCAGAGCTTGCTCGTTTCTTCCGAGTTTTTAAAGTCGCAGTCGCCGCGGAGCATAACCTCTATCTTCTGCTTATTGCCGTCGCGGAAAACCGTGATTTCAACTATATCGCCCTCTGATTTACCGCCCAGCGCTGTCATAAGGTCGGAGGTCAGATAAATGCCATTGCCGTCCACGGCGGAAATCATATCCCCCTCTTGAAGGCTGTACCCGATATAGCTGTCCTGCGGCGCAGGCACGACCGAGCCCACTTTGAACAGCATCTGCCCGAACGCAAACATCGAAATTATAATCAGCAGTAAAGCTAATATATAGTTCATTAACGGTCCCGAAATAAGGACTATTATCCTCTTCCAGGGCGCTTTGTTGTTGAAGCTGTTAGGATTCAAGCCCTCCGCGTCCTCACCGTCGAACGCACAAAACCCGCCGAGCGGGAATAGCCTTATCGAAAACGCTTCGCCCGTTTTTTTGGAAGTGCGTCTGAAAAGCTTGGGACCGAAGCCTATTGCAAACTCGTTTATTTTGAATTTAAGAATTTTTCCGGCTGTGTAATGACCGAACTCATGAACGGTAATCATAACAAGCAATATCGCTATTGCAAGTATGACCGCAAAGACCGTATTCATTACCGATGACACCGAAAGAAAATTCATTACAACCCGTCTATTATTTTTTTAGCAAGCGTCCGCGCAATCACGTCGGCTTCTTCAAGCTGTGTAAAGCTATGTACGCCCGCCTGCCGCGTTTTGCTGACGACCCCTTCCGTTACGCGGAAAATATCCGTAATGGATATCCTGCGTTCCAAAAATGCGGCTACGGCAACCTCGTCTGCGGCGTTAAGCACGCAAGGCAGTATACCGCCCGCCTGACCGCACTCCACAGCGAGCGCATAGCAGGGATAGTTTTCCTTTATAAGGGGCTTGAAGTCCAGCGAAAAAGGCTTGGTATAGTCCAAAGGCGGCACCGCAAGGTCGAGCCGCGCGGGATAACTCAATGCAAGCTGAATGGGCACCTGCATAGTGGGAAAGCTGAGCTGAGCCAAGGTTGAGCCGTCGGTGAATTCCACCAACGAATGAACTACGCTCTGCGGCTGGATTACCGCGTCGATATGCTCGTAGGGCACGCCGAAAAGCCCGTGCGCTTCGATAATCTCGAAGCCTTTGTTCATTAAAGTCGCGCTGTCCACCGTAATTTTTTTGCCCATATTCCAGGTGGGGTGTTTAAGCGCTTCCTCGGGGGTAACCTTGTCAAGAACGTCGCGCGCGCAGTCCCTGAAGGGACCGCCGCTTGCGGTTATGATAAGACGTCTCACGGGCTTTTGGCTGAAATCGAGGCACTGCCAGATTGCCGAGTGCTCGCTGTCTACGGGGATAATCTGCACCCCCTTCTTTTTTGCAAGGGGCAAAAGAATTTCGCCGCCGCAGACTATGCTCTCTTTGTTTGCGAGCGCAAGCGTTTTACCCGCTTTTACTGCCGTAAGGGAATATTCCAGCCCCTCGAAACCGCTTGCCGCGTTGAATACTATATCCGCATCCGCGCAAGCCGCAACCTCCAAAGCCTTGTACCTGTCGGTATAAAACGCCGCCGCAAGCTTTGGTCTGAACTCGGCTATCTGGCTTTCGAAAATCAGATTTTCCGAGCGCGTTGCAAGCGCAACGATTTCAAACTCCTCGGGATGGCGTCTTACAATTTCCAGAACCTGCAAGCCTATACTGCCGCAGCTTCCTATCAAAGCAACTTTTTTCATATATTATTATACCCGAAAATTTTTATTTAATGACAAAAAACCGTAGACGAGCTGTTATAAATTTGCCCGTTTAAGCTTGTTTAAATTTACAACAGCCCGCCTACGGAGCTTTTGATTTTTTTAATTATTAAATTATTACTACCCAAAAGGCGATTAGGACTATTACTCCGCAGAAGAGCATACTGTCAAATCTGTCCAAAACTCCGCCGTGCCCGGGCAAAAGATTTCCCATATCCTTGACGTTACATTCGCGTTTTACCGCGCTTTCGAACAGGTCGCCGATCTGGGCGAATATCGAAATAACCAGTCCCGCCAGCATAAATACCACTATCGCGGGAATTCCAGTTGAAAACTGTATAGCCGTGCCCAATGTATCGGAATTTATAACGCCGTTCAATTCATTAAGACCTACGCTGAGTCCGTAAGCCGCAATTCCGCCCAGCATACCGCCGATTAATCCGCCAAAACCTCCGATAAGCGTCTTTTGGGGGCTTACCCTGGGAGCAAGCTTGCGGGGCAAAAATCTTCCGAACAACGAGCCGAAAATATAAGCCGCGCTGTCGGTGAACATGACGGTTATAAACAGCATTATTATTGCCGCAACCGAGTTATTTTCAACGTGATTGACTGCGGAAAGTATACAGCATAAAACACCGCAGTAAATCATTGTGAATATGCAGGTAGCAGTGCCCCTCAGCGTGCAGACACCGTAATTGAATACGTTGAAAGCGGCAAGCGCCATAAGGTATACGCCGAAGCATATTGCAAGCGCAATAAATCCTCCGCCCGTAGTCATCTGGGTTACGGTATACAAAGGAACCGCCACCGCGCAGAATGCAACGGTCAGAACTTTTTGCGAAAGGGATACCCCTTTGACCGAGCGAAGCAATTCAAGACTGCACAGCACCGAAATAGCGCAGAACAGCGCGTCAAAGCCCAGAGCGCCCCATACGGGGACAAGCCACTTTAAAGCGCACAGCACTATCCATATTAAAACGTATATTACGCTCGTTAAAACTCTCTTGCGCATAAATCTCCTTATGATTACGCTTTGCCGAACCTGCGCTCTCTCGCGGCGTAGTCGGTCAAAGCTTTGTCAAATTCCGCGTCAGAAAAATCGGGGAATAAAACGTCCGTAAAATACAGCTCGGCATAAGCCGACTGATATGTCAAAAAGTTTGAAAGCCTCATCTCACCGCCCGTCCTTATAATCAGGTCGGGGTCGGGAATTCCGCCCGTATAAAGCAGGCTTGCAAAGGAATTTTCGTCAACTTTGCCGCCATTTATAACAGCTTTGTTTACCGCGTTAACAATTTCGCCCCTGCCGCCGTAGTTTATTGCAAACACCAGGGTAAAATCGGGATTTTCGGGCGAGGCGTTGTCCGCGTCCTCCAAAATTTTTATCACGTCGTCCGGCAGAACGGAAGTATCGCCTATTACCTTTATGCCCGAACCGCGGTCAAACAGCTTTTTTACGTTTACCGTAAAATATTTGCGTATCAGGGTAAAAAGCCCCTCGATTTCGTCCTTAGACCTGCGGGCAAGATTTTCGGTAGACATAACGTAAACGGTCAGGTACTTCACACCCGACGATTTTGCGTGTTCCGCCAGCCCTATCATTCTGTCCATTCCGAACTTATGACCGAGCTTCCTCGGCATAAGCCGTTTTTTCGCCCACCTGCCGTTGCCGTCCATTATGACGCCGACGTGTACGGGCAATTTGCCTGTATCCATAATTCCGTTAAACGGTCATTATCTCCTTTTCCTTAACGGCTACCGCCGCGTCGATTTGCGCTATCGCGTCGGATACCGCCTTTTCTACCTCTTTTTCAACTGCGGCTGTTT
This sequence comes from Clostridia bacterium, assembly GCA_029063275.1. Taxonomy (GTDB): domain Bacteria; phylum Bacillota; class Clostridia; order Christensenellales; family Borkfalkiaceae; genus Coproplasma. Next base: position 1,331 of record JAIDOO010000055.1, on the reverse strand, counting down.
CGTCCTCGGACAAAACCTTGTCGTTTTTCAGCTTTTTTAATCCGTCCATTGCGTCGCGGCGGCAGTTGCGCGCCGCAACCTTAGAATCCTCGCCCGTCTTTTTAATCTGTTTGGTAAGCTCGCGCCTTCTCTCTTCGGTGAGGTCGGGGAACACGAGGCGGATAACCTTGCCGTCGTTGGTGGGGGTTATGCCGATATTCGAAAGCTGTATAGCCTTTTCAATTCCCTTTAAAATGGACGCGTCCCAGGGCGAAATGACGAGGCATTTGCCCTCCTGTACGGAAATTGCCGCCGTCTGTGATACGGGGGTCATTGCTCCGTAATAGTCCACCATAACTTTATCGAGAATGTGGGGATTAGCCCTGCCCGCGCGCACCGAAGAAAATTCTTCCTTTAATACGCTCACGGTTTTCGTCAATTTGTCGTCAAGAATTAAAAGTATCTCTTCCGCCTGCTCGTTCTCTATCATAATTTATATCCTCTTTTAAATTTTTTTATTGTCTATAACGGTGCCTATTTTTTCTCCGCAGACGGCTTTGATTAAACAATCCTGTTCATCAAGTCCGAACGCAAGCACGGGAATGTCGTTTTCCATACACATAGTCGCGGCGGTATAGTCCATTGCTTTTATGCCGTTTTTGATTACGTCGATATAATTTATATGGTCGTATTTTTTAGCCGATTTATTTGTATGAGGGTCGCTGTCGTAAATGCCGTCGATATTTTTTGCCATTAACAGCACGTTAGCCTGAATTTCGCAGGCGCGCTGTGCGGCGGCGGTGTCGGTCGAGCAATAGGGATTGCCCGTTCCGCAAGCCATAATGACTATCCTGCCCTTTTCGAAGTGGTGTAAAGCTTTTCTTAAAATGTAGGGCTCCGCGACCGAGGTCATAATAAGCGCCGTCTGCACTCTGGTGGGTATTCCGCGCTGTTCCAAAGCGTCCATCATTGCAAGCGAGTTCATAACCGTTGCAAGCATACCCATATGGTCCGCGGTGGCGCGGTCCATCTGTTTGCCCTGACGTCCGCGCCAGAAGTTTCCGCCGCCGATAACCAAAGCTATTTCCACGCCCATTTCGTGGACTTTTTTAATCTGTTCCACCACGCGCGAAATTACGTTTTCGTCCAAGCCGTGCCCCTGCGGTCCCGCAAGCGCCTCGCCCGAAAGTTTGATAAGTACCCTTTTGTATTTAGGCGTCATAAAAACTCCTGTCAACCGTTTTTCGGTTAGGTTATAGTTTATCTACAATATTATAACAGATGCCCGCCCAAAAATCAACCCTTAATTATATAAATATTTTAAGACCTTACGCGCTTATAAAGATATGAGT
>JAIDOO010000054.1 GCA_029063275.1 Clostridia bacterium | reverse complement strand
TTGTTTACGCCGACGGCAGTACAAGTACGGTTGAAGAGCCTTACGTAACTCTTAATTTCCTTGGCAACTGGGATTAATTAAATACTACAAAGCAAAGCTCCCGCTTTAAGCGGGAGCTTTATTTTTAAAAAAATCCTTAATTGGACACAATAAATCAGGAGGGTAATTTTTATGAGTAAAAAGGGCTGTCCTTATTGTGAATTTAATTGGGATAAAATGTGTGAGGTCTGCGCACTTACGCAACAGCCCACGGGTGATGCCGTGGTGTGTGATTTCGGTTATGACGTGGAGTGTGCGGAATACAAAAAAGCAAAACCGCAAAAATCAAAAAAGCGGAGGAAGTAGTTAAAAAAAATTCAAGGCTATTTTATCGATATCGGCTATTTTTGCTTGCAAAGCCGTTTGTTAAGTGATATAATCACATTTGCTGAACGGCCTTGTGGTCAAGCGGTTAAGACGGAGCCCTCTCAAGGCTCAATCCCGGGTTCGATTCCCGGCAGGGTCACCAAAAATAAAGACAGTGCTTTATGCGCTGTCTTTATTTTTGCGCAACCTTGCGGTTGCGAGAATAAGTGCAGTTCGCGCAAGGTCGTAGCCCGACGCTCGTTTATGACGCGATTGGCTTAGCAGCAATCGCTATTTCACAAGCACCCGCCACAGTGCCATTTTACTTTTGACGGTGTTATATGGTTGAAAATCAAACTTTTTTATGATATAATTGATTCGCGTATATTAAGGAGCATGTTATATGATTAGGTCATTGGAATTATTTTGCGGTACAGGCGGACTTGCGTTAGGCTTACATCAAGCAGGCTTTGAGCCTACTGCGTTAATTGAATGGGATAAAGATTCTTGTGATAATATCAAATATAATATTGCCAACGGATTTGCTGATGTCAAAAAATGGAATGTTATACAAGAAGATGCACGTTTAGTAAACTATCAATCTATTGGTAATGGGGTACAATTCATTACAGGAGGTCCGCCGTGCCAACCATTTTCTCTTGGCGGCAAGCACATGGCGCACTCAGATAGAAGAGATATGTTTCCAGAAGCCGTTAGAGCGGTTAGAGAAATTCGTCCCATTGGTTTTATTTTTGAAAACGTAAAAGGGTTGTTAAGAAAATCATTTAGTAAATATTTTAATTACATAATACTCCAACTTACTTACCCTGATATAGTGAAAACTAATGATATGGATTGGGAAAAACATTTAAGTGTTTTAGAACAACACCATACTTCCACTAATCACAGTCAAGTAGAATACAACGTAGTATTCCGGTTATTAAATGCTGCCGACTATGGCGTTCCTCAAATACGTCAACGTGTCATAATAGTAGGTTTTCGTAAAGATATACCTGCGGAGTGGTCATTCCCCATTGCTACACATAGCAAAGAAGATTTGCTTTATGATAAATACATATCTGGTAAATATTGGGAAGAACATAAAATTTCTCATAATAACCGCGACGAAATTTCGTCCACTGAAAAAGACCGAATATTAAGGTATTTTAAAGAACGCCCACACAAATTGCGTTGGCAATCGGTAAGGGATGCGTTGAGCGGTTTGCCCGACCCTTCACTTGGAAATGCTAATAATTTTTTTAACCACGATTTTCGCGGCGGCGCAAAAACATATATAGGACATTCGGGAAGTACAATGGACGAGCCGTCAAAAACTATTAAAGCAGGCGCACATGGCGTACCAGGCGGAGAAAATATGATTCGTTTGGACAATGGGACTACGCGATATTATACTGTTCGAGAAAGTGCAAGAATACAAACATTTCCCGATGATTATAAATTTTGCAGTTCGTGGACTGAAAGTATGCGGCAAATTGGCAATGCTGTCCCTGTTAAATTAGCGAAAGCCATTGGCAATTCTATAAATCGACATTTTGGCGGTGTATTATGAGTGAACACAACAAAGCATATAATCCCTTAGATAAAAAGAATTTAGGAGAAAGTGTAGCGGACGCGTTATTGAGTTCTGCTATTCATAATATGCCCCCTGATAATTTCGTTGGGGCTGGCGTATATGCTATTTATTATACAGGCAATAATTCTTTGTATGAACAACTAACAAAAATAAATCAAGATAATCAATTCAAATGTCCTATTTATGTGGGAAAGGCTGTTCCTGCGGGCGCACGCAAAGGCGGCTTAGGCTTGGATTCCGAAACAAGCAAGGCATTATATGCGCGATTATGTCAGCACGCCGATTCTATAAATGCCGCGACAAATCTCAATATAAAAGATTTTTATTGCAGATACCTTGTGGTTGACGATATTTGGATTCCATTAGCAGAATCTATGCTCATAAGTAAATTCCAACCAGTTTGGAATTGTGCATTAGATGGCTTTGGTAACCACGACCCAGGAAAAGGTAGGCACGCAGGTATGATACCGCCTTGGGATTGTGTTCATTCAGGTAGAGCATGGGCAGAGAAATTAACCCCAAATACATTGAAAATAGACGAACTTGAAAATAAGATAAAAACACACATTGAAAGCGTTTTAACAACAAATAATTTTTTTGAATAAGGTATGATTTACGTACCAAGCGAGTCAACACACAGTAACAAAGTCGAGCTTTTCATATTAGGTGAAAGGTTCGATTTTTTTGTTAAGTTGTACAGTTCAGTAATCTGTTTAGGCGGAAAGTTATTGACATATTTGTATGAATTCTATATAATAGCTATGTAATTTTAATAGGTAAGCAAGTGCTACCGAGTACTTGCAAATGCAATGGCATTTTACTTATATCGTCAGGTCTTAGAAGATATAAGCAGAATGCTGTTTTTTTTGGAGGCGCAATGAAAAAGTTTCTAAAAAGTATTACTCTAATTGAATGGTCGATTTGGAGTATTAGCGTAATATCTATAATTGTCTTTTTCTATGTTTTCAAAAATACGCAATATCTATATTTGGTTGGCTCGATAATCGGTGCAACCGCTTTGATATTTGTTTCAAAAGGCAATCCTATCGGACAATTTTTAACAATAGTATTCAGTGTATTTTACGGCATAATTTCGTATTCGTTTTATTTCTATGGCGAAATGATAACATATTTGGGAATGAGTGCGCCTATTGCTCTATGGGCTTTAATATCGTGGTTACGCAACCCTTTTAAGGGAAATAAGAGCGAAGTTAAGGTTAATACTCTTTCCCGTAAAGAATGGTGTCTATTCTTAATAGCGGCTGTGGTTATTACAGTATTGTTTTTCTTTGTATTACAAGCACTCAATACGACAAATTTAATTATCAGTACAGTATCGGTATTAACTTCATTTATGGCGGCTTATTTGACTGCGCGCAGAAGTCGTTTTTATGCAATAGGTTACGGTGCAAACGATATAGTTTTGATAGTAATGTGGAGTATGGCAAGTTACGAAAATATTACATATTTACCTATGGTAATTTGTTTTATTGCGTTCTTCGTTACAGATACATACGGTTTTATAAATTGGAGCATTATGAATAAAAAACAAAAAGCAGGAGAAGAAAAAATGTTTCAGAAAATGAGAAGATTTAAGCAGGAATTACAGCAAACTGAAATCGACCGAATTTTAAGGTTTAACACTTCGGGTGTTTTGGCTATCATTGACAATAACGGCTATCCGTACACCGTGCCATTGAGTTATGTTTTTACAAACGGAAAAATTTATTTTCATAGTGCTAAATCAGGGCATAAAATCGATGCAATAAAAAACTGTAAAAAAGCAACCTTTTGTATTATTGATAAAGATGACGTTCAACCCGAAAAGTACACAACTTTTTATAAAAGCGTGATAGCATTCGGTAATGTTGAAGTTGTAAACGATATGGATGAAAGTTTATTAGCCATTAAAGAGTTAGGCGAAAAATATTATCCTGACCATAGCAACGAATTACAAAAAGAAATTGAAAAGTTCAAAACGGCATTTTTAATAATCAGATTTGATATAGAACATATAACCGGAAAGCAAGCTATTGAATTATTGTAGCTTAATTTCAATTTATAGGTATTAGACTTTCTTGGGAACAGGGGCACCGAAATAAAAACTGTAGCTTTTTGCTACTGCTTTTATTTTGTGCAATGGTTTTGTTGTGCGGATAAGTATAAGTAATTGACGATAAATTTTTATTTTAAAAGCGCCTCCGCGACGAAGAGTAACGGATTCGGTTATGGGCAGAGCAAATTAATATATATTTTCACAAAAAATTCATATTATACGGTTGACATTATTTTTTTTAATACATATAATGATTACGTTCAATTAGTTAGAAGTCGAAATAATTTTATTTTCGGGGTTTATGTTTTGGAAAACAAAAGACTTTACGGTAAGATGTGCTATCTGCACCGACAGATGTATAGGGAAAACGTCCAAATGTTTGCCGAACACGGCGTAAGCCCTGTGCAAATGCATGCAATGGTATTTATCAGAAAACGCTTGATGCAGGGCGAAAAGGTTATGCAAAAGGACATAGAAAAATTCATTAACCTGCGCGCCTCTTCGGTTTCGACACTGATTTCAAATCTTGAAAGCAAGGGATTTATCACCCGATCGGTTTCGGACGGGGACGGCAGGGCGAAGTATATCGAACTTACTGAAAAGGGCAACAATATCTGTATGAAAGACAGACAGCTTATGGAAAAGTGCGACAGCGCTATTCAGTCCGCTCTCGGTAAAGATGAGCAGGAAGAGTTTGAAAGACTTTTGACTAAAATAATAGATTCGGTTAGCGAAAATAAATAAAAGGAGAGTATATGCTTAAAACTTTACTTAAAAGCGTAAGGGAATACAAAACGGCTTCCATTCTTTGTCCGATTGTTATGGTCGGCGAAGCTGTTATGGAAATTATAATTCCGTTCCTTATGACCTTTATCGTAGGACAGTTTGAGGATTTGTCAAACGGAATAATAGACCGCATTGATATCGGCAAGCTTGGTCTTTATGCGGGACTTATGGTCGCTTGCGCCATATTTGCGCTTTTGTGCGGTATTTGGGGCGGTAAGCTTGCGGCAAAAGCATCAAGCGGATTTGCGCATAATCTGAGAGAGGATATGTACAACAATTTGCAAACATATTCTTTTGCGAATATCGACAACTACTCGACTGCGAGCCTTATTACGCGTATAACCACCGACGTAACAAACGTGCAGAACGCCTATCAGATGAGTATAAGAATGTTGGTGCGCGCACCCATTCTGTTCATTTCGTCGATTGTTATGACTCTTTTCATAGAGCCTATGATGGCGATTGTATTTGCCTGCGCCGCGCTGTTCTTGGGAGTTGTAATCGCCGTATGTATGTATAAGGTCGTTCCCTATTTCAGAACGATGTTCAAAAAATACGACAAGCTCAATGCCGTAGTGCAGGAGGACTTGACTGCAATCCGCGTTGTAAAGTCTTATGTACGCGAGGACAGGGAAATCAGCAAGATGCAGGACGCCTCGGGCGAGGTGTACCATTATTCGGTCAAAGCGGAAAGAATTCTTACCGTTATGCTCCCCTGCGTAACTCTTGCGATGTTTGTAGTAAATCTGATAATTCTTACAGTCGGCTCGAATATGTACGTCGGCAATTTAAGCGGCGGAATTACGCCCAAATCCATGCAGACGTTAATCCAGTATTCCGCGCAGATATTAACGGGCGTTATGATGGTTGCGATGTGTATTAACTTCATTTCGCTTTCTAAGGGCAGTGCGGACAGAATTTGCGAAGTCCTCAACGAAAAGACTACGCTTCCCAGGCCCGTAGACCCGATTTTTGAGGTTAAGGACGGCAGTATAGTATTTGAAAACGTAAATTTTGCATACAGCCAGAACTCGGGCGTAAACGTGCTTAACGACATAAATTTAAAGATTGCGGCAGGCGAAACGGTTGGTATCGTCGGAGCCACGGGTTCGGGCAAATCCTCGCTGGTTTCGCTTATTCCCAGACTTTACGACGTTACGGAGGGCAGGGTTACCGTCGGCGGCGTAGACGTAAGAAATTATAATATGGACAATTTGCGAAACAAGGTAGCAATGGTGCCTCAAAAGAACGTACTTTTTTCGGGTACGGTTGCGGAAAACCTCAGATGGGGCGATGAAAACGCAACCGAGGAAGAATTGCGCTTTGCGGCGCGTCAGGCGTGTGCCGAAGAGTTTATCGACGCGCTTCCCGGCGGGTTTGATTACGACTTGGGGCAGGGCGGCGTAAACGTTTCGGGCGGACAAAAGCAGCGGCTTTGTATTGCCCGCGCGCTATTGAAAAAACCGCACGTCATAATTTTCGACGACTCGACGTCCGCGGTCGATACCCATACCGACGCGCAAATCCGCGCTTCGCTCAGGAAGTACGCACCGCAGACCACAAAAATTATAATTGCCCAACGCGTCGCTTCCGTTCAGGACGCCGATAAAATTATCGTGCTTGACGAGGGCAAAATCGTCGGAATAGGTAAACACGAAGAGTTGCTTAAAAATAATGAAATTTACAAAGAAGTATATCAGTCGCAGATAAAAGGAGGGGATGAAAATGAGTAATTCCAAAACTCTCCCTACGCCCCGCGGCGGTATGGCGGGCGGCAAAAAAGCCAAAAATCCCGCCAAGACGTTAAAGCGTCTTTTAGGGTACGCGCTGTCGCGTAACAAGGTTGCCGCTTGTTTTGTGGTTTTCTTCGTCCTTTTGGCGTCTGTTGCAAACGTACCGGCGGCTTCGTTTGTTTCGTCTATCGTGGAAGAACTGCTGGCAATAGCCGAGGGTTCAAGACCCAACGATTTGTGGAACGTCGTATACCCCAGCGTTATAGCAATGGCGGGAATATATATGACGGGTACGCTGTCTGCATTTGCGTACAACATGATTATGATGTACGTGGCACAGCGCACTTTGAAGAAGATGCGCGACGAAATGTTTGCCAAAATGCAAAATCTTCCGTTAAAATTTTTTGACACGCACACCCACGGCGATTTGATGAGCCTTTACACAAACGACGTAGACACAATGCGCCAGCTTCTTACGCAAACGATTCCACAGCTTCTTTCGTCGTTTTTGACGTTGATTGCCGTTTTTGTATTTATGGTTATATACAGCGTAACATTGCTTATAGTAGTTCTCGTTGTACTAGTTACAATCATATTGGCTACCAAATATATCGGTGGAATGTCGGCTAAAAACTTTGTTAAAAATCAAAAGGCGCTCGGTAATCTCAACGGCTTTGTTGAAGAAATGACCGAAGGTCAGAAGGTTATCAAAGTATTCTGCCACGAGCAAAAAGCCAAAGAGCGCTTTAAGGTTCTCAACGACGAGCTTAACGAAGCGGGCAGAAAGGCGAATTCTTACTCCTTCATTTTAGGACCGGTAGTCAACAACCTCGGATACGTTCAGTACGTTCTTGTAGCTATAGTCGCGGCTATAGTTATGGCGTTCGGCAACGAAATCGGTTTGCTGTCGATATATTGCTCGGTAATTAAGGCGGACAGCTTGCAGACTAATATGATAGGCTGTGTAGCAGGAATGCTTATATCATTTTTAATGTTTTCGCGCCAGTTCAATATGCCGGTGATGCAGGTTTCACAGCAGTTCGCCGCGATAGTTATGGCGCTTGCAGGTGCGGAGAGAATTTTCGAGATGGTCGATACCCAGCCAGAGGACGAAGGCGGAGATATTACTCTTGAACAAGTCGACGGAAGATGGGTATGGAAAAAGCCCGCAGAGGACGGCTCTTTTGAGTATATCCCTTTAAAAGGCGATATCCGCTTTAAGGACGTTGTTTTCGGTTATACCGACGAAAAGGTCATTTTAAAGAATATCAGCCTCTACGCAAAACCCGGGCAGAAGATTGCTTTCGTCGGTTCTACGGGCGCTGGCAAAACTACTATAACCAATCTTATAAACCGCTTTTACGATATCCAGTCGGGTGAAATAACCTATGACGGTCTGGATATTAAGTCAATAAACAAGGACGATTTAAGAAAGTCCCTCGGCGTAGTACTGCAGGATACCCATCTTTTCACGGGTACTGTAATGGACAATATCCGCTATGGCAGACTTGACGCAACCGACGAAGACTGTATCAAGGCGGCAAAGCTTGCAAACGCGGACTTCTTTATTACCCATTTGCCCGAAGGCTACAATACTATGATTACCGGCGACGGCGCAAATCTTTCGCAGGGGCAAAGACAGCTTCTCGCTATCGCGCGCGCAATGGTTTCGGAGTGCCCTGTATTGATTCTGGACGAAGCGACTTCCTCAATCGATACCAGAACGGAAAAACTCATTGAACAGGGTATGGATAAACTGATGGAAGGCAGAACGGTTTTCGTTATCGCTCACAGACTTTCTACGGTAAGGAACAGTCATGCAATAATGGTGTTGGAGCACGGTGAAATTATCGAACGCGGCGACCATGACCAGCTTATCGCTCAGAAAGGAAAGTACTATCAGCTTTATACCGGAGCTTTTGAATTGGAATAATTTAATAAAAAAAACGCCGTCCGCGCAGTTTCGCGGACGGCGTTAGCTTTCTATATCCAGTAAGTAATC
>JAIDOO010000053.1 GCA_029063275.1 Clostridia bacterium | reverse complement strand
TAATAAAATTAAAGATATTTAAACAAAAAAGGTTGACAACCCTTTAATTGTGTGTTAAACTCAAAAGGCACTCAAATTGGGGGTGTAATTTTTTTGTACGGAGTTTTCCATAATGAAAGCATCAACAAGGGCTAAAATAACTTTTGAATGTACCGAATGTAAGCGCAGGAATTACGACAGCTATAAGAACAAGCGCAACGATCCCGACAGGCTTACTATTTCAAAATACTGCCCCTTCTGCAAGAAACATACCGAGCACAAGGAAACGAAGTAATTTTTCCGAAAGCAATTATCTTTCGTAAAGGGAGTTATTTATGGCGTCCAAAAACGACAACAAAGTAAAAAAGCCTAATATCTTCGTGAGAATGGGCAGAAAGCTCAAAGAAACCTTTTCCGAGCTGAAAAGGGTAACTTGGCCTACTTTCCCCAAAGTTATAAAGGGTACGTGCGTAGTTTTAGTGGTTGTACTTGTGTTTACGGTAATCGTTACCGCAATCAACTACGGTCTCGAAGAGCTTTTGAAAGTAATAACCAATATCAAGGGGTTCGGAGAATAAAGAATGGTAGACGTAACGACTACGCCCTGCTGGTATATTCTTCACACCTACGCCGGCTACGAGTCAATGGTGAAGGACAACCTTGAAAGGCTTATAGAAAACAATAATCTGCAATCCATGATTTTCGACGTGAAAATCCCTATGGAGCAGACGATAGAAGAGAAGAACGGCAAGCGCAAAATTGTCGAGCGCAAGCTTCTTCCCTGCTACGTTTTTATAAAGATGATATACTCCAACCAGCTTTGGTACTGGATAACCAACACGAGGGGCGTAACGGGCTTCGTCGGTCCCCAGGGCAGACCCATTCCCTTGAAGGAAGGCGAAATCCGCAAGATGCGCCTCGAAGAGAGGGTGGTTGAAGGCGAGTTTGCGGTAGGCGACAAAGTGAGCGTTGACGCGGGTCCTCTCGAAGGCTTCCAGGGAACCATCACCGAGCTTAACGACGCTTCGCAGAAAGCCAAAATCAATATCGAAATGTTCGGCAGAGCTACCGACGTCGAGGTTGAGTATATTCAGATAAGCAAACTGGCAGACTAAAACGCAAATATACTTCGCAATATTTCATATTTAATTAATAACGCCGAAAATTGTAAGGTCGGATTTATTCCGGCAATCAAGCAATTTTACGACATTATAAATCTCACGGCATTTGTTTTCCTAATAAAAATAAATGCGTGAACTTGTTTGTGGGAGAGCGCGTTAAATTTTTTCTACACTGGCGCGTTCGCAAATACCACACGGAGGAAACAAAAAATGGCAAAAAAGATTACCGCGGTAGTCAAACTGCAACTTCCTGCCGGTAAAGCAACCCCCGCACCCCCCGTAGGTTCTACGCTGGGTCCCCACGGTATCAACATACCCGGCTTTACCAAGGAATTCAACGCAAAGACGGCAGCTCAGGCAGGACTTATCATTCCCTGCGTAGTTACCATCTATCAGGACAGAAGCTTTACGTTCGAGTTGAAAACACCCCCCACGCCCGTACTTATCAAAAAGGCGCTGGGACTTGAAACTGCGAGCGCTCGTCCCAACAGGGATAAGGTAGGCAAGCTTACCAAAGCCCAGGTTGAGGAAATAGCAAAGACCAAAATGCCCGACTTAAACTGCACCGATTTAGAGGCGGCTAAGTCTATGATTAAGGGCACGGCACGCTCGATGGGCGTAACGGTGGAGGAGTAAGATTATGAAGTTGGCGAAAAAATACGCGGAAAGCATTAAATCCTACGAACCCTCCAAGTCCTACGATTTGGGCGAAGCGGTTAAAATCGTTCTCGATACCGCAAAGGCAAAATTTGACGAAACTATCGAACTTCACGTTCGTTTGGGCGTTGACCCCAGACAGGCTGACCAGCAGGTAAGGGGCGTTCTCGTCCTTCCCAACGGTACCGGTAAGCAGAAGAAAGTCCTCGTTATCGCAAAGGGCGAAAAGGCTGACGCGGCAACGGCGGCAGGCGCGGATTACGTCGGCGCAGAGGAAACCATTCAGCGCATCCAGTCCCAGAACTGGTTTGACTTCGACGTTATGATTACCACCCCCGATATGATGGGTATGGTAGGACGTATCGGACGTATCCTCGGACCTAAGGGCTTGATGCCCAACCCCAAGTCGGGTACCGTAACTATGGATGTTGCGAAAGCCGTTCAGGAAGTTAAGGCAGGTAAGGTTGAATACCGTCTTGATAAGACCGCTATCATTCACTGTCCTATCGGCAAAAAGTCGTTCGGTGCGGAAAAAATCGTTGAAAACTTCAACGCGCTTATGGACGCTATCGTAAAGGCTAAGCCCGCAACTTCCAAGGGTCAGTACATCAAGAGCGTAACCGTTACCTCGACGATGGGCCCTGGCGTAAAGGTTGTATATAACAAAGGTTAATCTGTAAAAACGCAAATATACTTCGCAATACTTCGTTACGCTTATGTTTTGTTTTGGTTGTATTATAATACACGCCTGCAACAAATCCGCGCGAGCCTTGTCTTGCCCGTATCTCTGTGTTTTTGAAAAATATGGTCAAAAATAATTGACTGACAGCCGTAAAACGGCTATAATTACAAAGTAAATAAATTTTGCAACCCAAGACGGCGGGTGCTTCGGCTCAATACCCCGCTCAGGAAGCAGGAAAAAAGCTTTAAATCGATTTTTTGGTTTTCCTTGCGTCTTTACGGGTGCAAGGAAATTTTTTATCGACCGCAATCGTGCGGAAAGGAGGAACACGTTGGCAGAAGAGAGAAAGTCGGCTAATTTTGCAGCTAAAAAAGTAGTAGTTCAGGACATAACCCAAAAAATCAAGGCGGCTAAGTCGGTAGTTTTGGTTGATTACAACAAGCTTACCGTTGCCGAAGTTTCGGAACTGAGAAACAAGTGCAGACAGGCAAACTGCGAGTACAAGGTTTATAAAAACACCCTTGTAAGAAAGGCTTTCAACGATTTGGGATACAAAGATTTTGACGCGGATTTAAACGGTCCCACTGCAATCACTTTCGGCGCAGACGAAACTGGTGCGGCGAAGCTGATGGTAAACGCGGCAAAAGACCTTGAAGGCAAAATTGTTTTAAAGAGCGCGTTTGTAGATAATGCATACGTTGACAAATCGGGCGCGAAAGCGCTTGCAAGCATGCCTTCGAGAGAGGAACTCGTTGCAAAGATGCTCGGCTCGATGCAGGCGCCTCTTGCAAACTTTGCAGGTGTGCTTAACAATCTTAAAGCGGGTATCGTACGCGTACTCAGCGCGGTAGCAAAGACCAAGGCTTAAACAAACTGAAAATTTAAACGGGATGGCGCGTGCCCGGACAGCGCAAACAAAAAAATAAAAATATAAAATAAATGGAGATTAATAAAAATGGCAGACGTAAAGAAATTTATCGAAGAAGTAAAAAATATGACCGTACTTGAGCTCAACGAGCTTGTTAAGGCACTTGAAGAAGAATTCGGCGTAAGCGCGGCGGCTCCCGTAGCAGTAGCGGCGGCTCCCGCAGCAGGCGCGGCTCCCGCAGCAGCGGCTGAAGAAAAGAGCGAGTTCAACATCGTTCTTAAGAACGCAGGCGACAAGAAAATCGACGTTATCAAAGTTGTACGCGCATTCACCGGACTTGGTCTTGTTGAAGCTAAGACCGCAGTTGAAAAGGGCGGCGTACTTAAAGAGAACGTTGCTAAGGAAGAAGCTGAAAAGATTCTTGCAGACCTCAAAGCAGCAGGCGCAACCGCGGCTCTTGAGTAATAAGCGTTCAGCTTAACGGCGTATCCGAATTACATCAGCGTAAGCAGGATACGCTTCAAATTAACCGAAAAATTAATCCGCCGTGCGCGTTCGCGCACGGCGGATTTACGTTTTTATTTTAATAATTCTTCAAATGATACTTTGAATATTTTGCACAATGCAACGATTTCTATGTCGGTGATAAACCGTTGCCCGCTTTCCATACGCTGGACGGCATTTTTATCTACGTCTATTCCGTTTAGCTGTAACATTTCGGCAAGTACTCTTTGAGACATTTTCGGCTTGCTTGCGCATCTCAGCTCGTAAATCTTTTTACCGCAGATATTATTTTTTCCGTCGTTTGATTTGTTTTTAAACATATTGTTTTCCCGCTTTTTGACATTCGGCGCTTAACAATTAAATTATAGTATGACATTTACTAAATGTCAAATCCAAAAACAGGTGAAAAGTTATGGGCGACAAAATCAGAGCAATTGATTTTACGGAAGATTTGTATTCTGCAATAAAGGATTATTTTATAGCGGAAACGGTGTGCGGTGTAACGGATATAACCCTTACTTTTATAACGGGTGATAAGTTTCAAATTACGATTAAAAAACTGCAATAAAATATGATACGGACAGTACGGTTTACCGCCCCGCGCACTTTGTGCGCGGGGCGGTTTTTGTTGAGCTGACGATAATTCAATTGAAAGTCAAGGCAATTATGATACGGCGGAAAGCCGAGGGCTTATGATAGGCGTGTGTAAATTTCGGTTAAGTTTGGTGATTATAATCCAATCGGCAAAAAAATACTTTGCTTTTCTTTAATTTTATGCTATGATTTACACGGAGTAAATTAGTAAAATATGGAAGAAAGTAAAAAAACACTTTACTCGGCGGTTCAGCCGACAAACAGCTTGACTATCGGCAACTATATAGGCGCGATAAAAAACTGGGTTACTCTTCAAAACGATTACGACTGTTTTTACGCGATAGCCAATATGCACGCTATTACCGTAAGGCAAAACCCCGCCGAGCTGAGAAAGAATACTCTTGCGCTTCTCGCGCTGTATATCGCCTGCGGCGTAGACCCCGAAAAATGCACGCTCTATCTCCAATCGCACGTCCCCGCGCACGCGGAGCTTTGCTGGGTGCTTAATTCCTATACCTACGTAGGCGAAATGGAAAGAATGACACAATTCAAGGATAAGAGCTCGAAACACGCGGATAATATAAATATGGGTCTTATGGACTATCCCGTGCTTATGGCGGCGGATATTCTGTTGTACCGGGCGGACGTAGTGCCCGTAGGTCTTGACCAAAGACAGCATCTTGAAATCGCGCGCGACATAGCGCAGAGATTTAACAACGCTTATACTCCGACCTTTACCGTGCCCGAGGGCATATATATGAAGGTGGGCGCGAAGATAAACGACCTTTTGGACCCCGCGAAAAAAATGTCCAAGTCTGCGGAAAACGTTAACGGCTCGGTATTCCTGTCAGACGATAAGGACACGATTATGCGTAAGTTCAAGCGCGCGGTAACGGACAGCGATTCGCAGGTTAAATACGACCCCGAAGCAAAGCCCGGAGTAAGCAATCTCTTGACTATTTATTCCGTATTTACCGGCAAGAGCATAGAACAAGCCGAAAAGGATTTTGCTAACTCGGGTTACGGCGAGTTTAAGACAGCCGTCGGCGAAGCGGTGGCGGATAAACTTGCTCCTCTTCAAAGCGAACAGGCAAAGCTTTTGGCGGATAAGGCGTATCTTGACGGCGTTTTGAAATCGGGCGCGCTCCGCGCGGCGGCTACTGCTAACAAGACCCTTGCAAAGGTATATAAAAAAATAGGATTTTATCAGATATAATGTTTGGGTACGTAACCCCCGACAGACCTTATCTTTTTATCAAGGACGAAACTTTATACAAAGCGCTGTATTGCGGACTGTGCAAAAGCATAGGCTCAGGTTGCGGACAGCGTGCGCGTTCGGCTTTGACTTACGATATGGCATTTATGTCGGCTCTTATTCATAATATTAAACACGAGGACGTTACCGTAAAAAAATCGCGGTGCGTACTGCATATTTTCAGGCGCAGACCTATTGCCGAGGTTGACGATACGACGGTTATGCTCGGTTGTATCAATACCGCGCTCGCATACTACAAGCTGTGCGACGACAAAGCCGACGGCGACAAAAAGGGGATTTTCAGACACTACTTCAAAAAGGGCTTCAAGCGCGCGAAAAGACGGCATCCCGAAGCGGTTGAAATTATCCAACGTCAGCTTGAAAAACAAAGCGCGCTGGAAAGGTCGGGCTGTGCGGTAATCGACGAGGCGTGCGAACCCACCGCGCAGATGATGAAAAAACTTTCGTCTTATGCGCTTGGCGGCTATTCCACCGAGGACACCGAATGGCTTTTTTACGATTTGGGCAAGTGGGTTTATCTCGCCGACGCTTTGGACGACTACGACAAGGACGTAAAAAAGGGCAGGTACAACGTTCTTTACAACGCATTTAAAAAGAAATGCAAGGCTGACGCTTTAAAGGAAAACGCGGAAGAAATTACCTATGTTTTGGATTCGCTTTTTGCGGATATGCGCATACGTCTTGCAAATATTAATTTCAGATACAATCACGATTTGACCGACAATATAATTCTGCGCGGCATACCGCTGAAAACGAGAAGTCTTTTAAGCGGCGGCTGCGGCAAAAAAGGGTGTAAAAAAAATGAACAGACAAAATCTTGAAATTCTCGGGCTTTCGGAAAGCGCGACAAAGGAAGAAATAAAAGCCTCTTACGAAGCTCTCCGTGCAAAGTATCTTGAAGAAAGATTTATGGACGGCGAAATAGGCAACAACGCCGCTAAAATGCTGACCAAAATAGAGGTGGCGTATAACGAGCTTTTAAACGAGTTGAGCGAAACCGCCTCGGAATTCGACGCGGACGGCGCATATGCAAAGGTGGAAGAAACCATAAAGAGCGGAAACCTCGACGATGCCCAGCGCGAGCTGGACTCGTTCAACGAGCGCGGCGCGCAGTGGCACTATTTGCAAAGCGTAATTTTTTACCGCAAAAACTGGATGAACGAGAGCAAAAAACAACTTGAAATCGCCCTTCAGCTCGAACCCGACAACGAGAAGTATAAAGAGTCGTACAAAAAACTAAATGAAAAATTGAACTACGACGCAAACAGAAGCGCCGCAGGTAACCAGACCGTGTATCAGGGTCAGAGCGTCGAGAGCGGACCCGAGGACCAGATGGGCGGTAATTTCTGCTCGTCGTGTATACAGTGCTGTTACCTGAATATGTGCTTAAACTGCCTTTGTAACGGCTGTTGCCGTTAAACGGTTATGGGCAAGCGCAACTATTCCCGCACGTTTGAAATAGCGCTGTCCGCCATATCCTGCGCGGTTGCGGCGGGAGCGTTGGCATTGGGACTGCTTTCGGGTTGGCTTGTGGGCACCGGTTACGTCATAGCGGTAATCGCCTTGATGGTGCCTCTTTCGAAGCAGTTTTTCTGGGGAGATTTTCTCGCGTACCTGGGCACGGTAATCTTAGCGGTGGTCTTGGGCGCGGTGGTTAAATTTTGGGATTTGGCGCCCTTTGCGATTTTTTTCGGCTTGCACCCGCTTGTAAACTGTCTGCAAATCCGTTTTAAAATAAACAGGTGTATAGCATTCGCGGTTAAGGCGGTATGGTTTGACGGCATGCTGATTGCCGCATATTTTCTTATATACGTTCTGGGCGGAATTACTTTTCCCGAACAGGTGCAGGCGGTTATAGAGGGCTGGCGGTTGTACGTCATAATTTTCACCGTCGGCACGGCAATATTTTTTGCTTACGACTACCTTATTTTCAAACTTCAGATCGGCGTAAACAGACTGGTATACAGAATAAGAAAATGATAAAGAACGAAGAATATATCGGAACCGTCGAAGGGCTCGGCTCGGACGGCGAAGGAATAATAAAAACAGAGGGTACGGCGGTGTTCGTGCCTTTTTGTCTTACGGGCGAAGAGGTAAAATTTAAAATTTTAAAGGTTAAGGGAAATATCGCCTACGGAAAGCTAATCGAGGTTTTAAAACCTTCGCCCAAAAGGGTAAAGCCGCGCTGTCCCGTTTTCGGCAAGTGCGGAGGGTGCGACTTACAGCACGCAAATTATTCCGCCCAGCTTGAATTCAAGCGCGGACTTGTAAAAAACTGCCTTGTGAAAATAGGCGGTATTTGCGCGGACGTAAATCCCGTTGAGGGCTGTGAAAACGAATACGGATACAGGAACAAATTTTCTTTGCCGATAGGCGAAGAGGGCGCGGGGCTGTACGCGCGGCACAGCCACAGGATAGTGCCCGCCGAAAGCTGTGCAATCCAAAAGGATTGGGCGGCGGAAGTAATTTCGGCGGTGAACGGCTTTGTAAAAGACTGCAGGGACAAAAAGCATTTAAGGCATTTGGTCGTGCGCGAAGTACAGGGCAAATTTATTTTTGCGCTTGTTGCGTCAAAGGAAGTAAACGCCGCGCCGCTTATAAAAAGTCTTGAAAAAAGCTTTGATGAGTTTACTTTTCTGATAAATATTAACGACAGCGCAACGAACGTAATTTTCGGCAAAAGCTGGCGGGTTTTACGCGGAAGCGGATTTTTTAAGGCGGAGGAGTGCGGTATAACCTATACCGCAGGCGCGAATACTTTTTTGCAGGTCAACGACGGCGTGCGGGCAAAGCTTTATGCAAAGGTTCTGGAAGAAGCGGGCGGCGACGTTGCAATCGATTTGTACAGCGGCGGCGGGTTGCTTACGGCTATGCTCGCAAAAAAATGCAAAAAGGCATTCGGCATAGAAATTGTCGAAGAAGCTTCGCGGTGCGCCGACGAGCTGAAAAGAGAAAACGGACTTGACGGCAAAATGTTCAATATCTGCGGCAAGGTAGAGGACGAAATCGACGGAGTAATTTCAAAAACCGACGGCGAAAACAGGGTTATCGTCTGCGACCCGCCCCGAAAGGGAATGGAGCGGAGCGCGGTCCGCGCGATAATAAACTCCGGCGCGGAAAAGGTGATTTTGATTTCCTGCAATCCCGCGACGCTCGCACGGGATTTAGGGCTTTTGACGGGTAGTCTGACTGAAACGGGCGGCGGGATAGTAAAG
>JAIDOO010000052.1 GCA_029063275.1 Clostridia bacterium | reverse complement strand
CATTGCTTTCCGCGGCACAAATTTTTTAAAATCAATATCTTATTTTTTTATGAACATCTTTCCGACCATCGCAGCGCCGGAAACAAGCGCGAACACGCCTCCGACAATTGCTCCCGCACCTAAAGTATAACGGTCTTTAATAAGTTGTGCCGCTTTATCCGCAGCCTCGCCCGTAAGCTCCCCGACGTTAACGTTCATAAGGGCAAGCGCACAGAAGAATAATACCCCTGCGGCTACAAAAGCTACCGCCGATATAACGGGCGCGATTTTTCCGAGTTTACCGAATATTGCAAGAACTGCGAAAACGATTCCGACAATCACAAGCAAATATGTAAAAAAGTTACCGACTGAGAAATTTAATATCTGTACGTCATGTTCCGAGTATCCGAACGTGATTTGTAAACCGCTTAACGGATCGCCTTTATCGTAACCCGTTATGCTCTTCCAATTCAACTGGGGAACAAAAAGCATAATCAAAGCTACCAGTCCGAACAATGCCGCAACACAAGCTACAATTTTGCCTACACCAAATTTCTTTTTTGCCATTTTTAAGCTCCTTTTAATTAGTTTTAATTTAACTGTAAAATCATCGGTTCTTCTGTTTTTCGGCTTGCCTTTACCGGCGTTAAAGCGCTACGGACAAAAGAAAGGTTTTTCTCTGTCGGCAATAGACGCATACAAATAATATATTCATTTTGCCGACCGTCTGTTAAATCTGTATTAAATATAACAAACAAAGTTAATTTTGTCAATAGTCTTAAATAAATAAGCGGTTGCTTTCGCAACCGCTTATAAGGTGTATTGGTTATTTTTTGTCGGGTTTATTTTCCGCCTTGGATTTGTCGGAGCGTTGCTTTTGCTCGGGTTTTTCAACCTTTTCGATTTTTTCGGGTGAAATGAGCTTGGGCATTTTCAGTCCCGCCATAGAATACAAATCGTCGAGGGGAGGGAGGGACTTCATCATTCCCGAAACGAAGTTTGCGGTTGCGGTTTTTCCGTCCGAACTCTGTCCGTTGTCCCAGACGGTTACCTTATCGATTTTAAGGTTCTTAACGGCTTCAACCTGCGTTGCAACCAGCTCTTCGAGCTTGTCGGCAATCATAAGCCTTACAGCCTCGTCGGCGGTGCCTGCGGCTTTAACCAGTTTATCCATACCTTCAGCCTGCTTTGAAAGGGTTTCGTACAGACCGCGCGCTTCGGCTTCCATTTTTGCATAGATTGCGTCGGCTTCACCCTTTGCACGGCGGCGGATATTTTCAGCCTCCGCGTCGGCCTCGATTTCGATTTTTCTCTTTTCGATTTCGGAAGCGACGATAATGTCCGCTTCGCGCGTAGCCTTTTCACGTGCGGCACGCGCGGTTTCAGCGCTCTTTTCAGCCGCATAGCTTTCTTCTTTAGCTTTTGCCGCCTGAACGTTTTCAGCCGCAACGGCAACCTTCATTGCCTCTGCTTCGCGCTGACGGAGGGTTGCGCGCGATTGCGCGATTTCCGCTTTAGCTTTGTTTTCGCCCTCGATTGCCTTGCTTTCGGCGTCGGCAACGTTTATACGCTGTTGCATCTGCGCGTTCGCTTCACCGATTGCACCTTTGCGGTTTTCTTCGGCGACTGAAATTTTCGCGTCGTTGATTGCCTTTGCCGCAGCCTCTTTACCGAGCGCCACTATGTATCCGCTTTCGTCCGAAATATCGGTTACGTTCACGTTGATAAGCTTTAAGCCTATCTTTTTGAGTTCGCCCTCTACGTTGCGCGAAATCGCTTCAAGGAACTTGTCGCGGTCGGTGTTGATTTCTTCGATGTCCATTGTTGCGATTACCAGACGGAGCTGACCGAAGATTATATCTTTTGCAAGGTCGGAAATTTCTTTCAGCTGAAGTCCCAGAAGACGCTCTGCCGCGTTTTGCATAACTGCGGGGTCGGTTGAAACGCCGACGGTGAAAATCGAAGGAACGTCAATACGGATATTCTGCTTTGACAGCGCGCTCTTTAAATCTACCGAGATAGAGAGGGGAGTCAGATCGAGAAAGGTGTAGGACTGGATAAAGGGCCAGATAAACGCCGCGCCGCCGTGTATACATTTGGCACTGCGGTAAGTCCCGTCCTTGTTGGGGGAAATTTTACCGTAGATTACCATAATCTTGTCTGAGGGGCACTTTTTGTATCTGCATAAAACGAGAAGCAGAATCATCATAAGCACCAGCACTACTACAACTACGAGAATTATAGCAATCGTGGTAACAGTGTTTGCAAGTAAATTAAACATTTTCATTCTCCTTTATATTTTGCGCCTTTTTAACGACGGCGCATTCGTTTTCTGTCGCAACAATTTCAACCGGTTCGTCGACGGCGAGTTTTTCCTCGCTGTCGGTCATAGCGTCCACCTCGAGATACCTGCCCTGCGCGTTCAGGGTGATTTTGCCCCGCCCCTCGCGCAAAGGGGGAATGGAAACGTACACGGTCGCGCGTTTGCCGATAAGCTTATCGGGCTGAACTGCGCCGTTACACTGTAATTTAAGTACTGCGCGCACCAGTACGACGACGACAGCCATTGCCGCCGCGCCCGCGATTACCGCAAAGAGAATTGAAATCCACTGCATCTTTCCCTCGGTAAGAGCGCAGGTCAGAAGTCCCGCCCAGCTACCTACGGCAAAGAACGCGGTTACGCTTTTTACCGTAAAAATAGAAACTCCCGAATCGGTGTCAACGTCGATATCTCCGTCGCCGTCTATGTCAACGTCGCCTCCGAATGAAGAGAAGCACATCAGAATTATCTGAACAATCAAAAATAAGGTTGCGGCAACGCCCAGCCATAAATATATGTGCTCCATAACCGAAAGTCCCAAAAACCATTCTTTCATATTCAAAACCTCCTTTAAATCGTTTAAATTTTAAATTTAAGTTTTTTTAACGGGCAATACGCCGACAAGATAAAGTACGGAAACGACAGCACCGATTATAAATAATATAGTAAATACTATGCAGG
>JAIDOO010000051.1 GCA_029063275.1 Clostridia bacterium | reverse complement strand
TCGCCGCACTCCGTCAGTAACCGTTCCACTTCCCATAAAAGTCCGCTTCGCGTTCCGCTGTCTTTCGCCATACCTGCGCCCTTTCCTGCCACCGATAAATCTTGACAAGGAAAACTGTAAGTCAATATGTAGCAATACTCGTCCGTTTCGGTTATTTGTAAATCGCTACCCTTTACCGTGCATATTGAGCCGAGATTATGCGTCGCTTGCATATTGTTGTAAATCGTCCGCAAACGTTTTTCTGCCATACGGTTTATACGTTCGTCCGACATCGGCTTTACATAATCGCTCGATATTTTTCCGTATAGCCTTGCTCGGATTTCCTGCACCGTCAGTTGTTCCGAATAGTCCGTATTATCATCGAAAAAATGCAAGTCTTTATACGCTTGAATTGACTTAACCGCCCACTCGCTTATTTTCCAATGCTCGAACGGAACACCGAGATATTTCAAGGCAAGGGCTTGACTGCCATACCCTGCGAACAGCTCTATTAGCCGAATAGGTTTTGTGATCTTGAATTTATTGTCCAACGCATAACTCCGATTTACGTTTTCGCGTTTGTGCCGAAGTGCTTTCTGCCTGCACTTTCTTGTGCCGGTACTGCCGCAATTTTGCCTTTAAGTCGGTCAATGCGTTCTATCTAATGCCGAGCCATAATCTCGTATAAAGAGTTAGGCTTTTCGTCGCGGTACTGCCCCGACGATTTGAATACGCGCATAAGCTGTTCCACGTCGCCGCCTACAAACATAGCAAGCCGAGCCATAAGTGCGCGTTCGTCTTTGTTCTCGTCGCCGAACATCGTCTTTCCGTTATACAGTTTCTCGAACTGTTCGCCGCCGCGTGTACGCTTCGCGCGTTCGACCACATCAATGTCTGACATCCGCGTTAAGCTCTCCACGCCGCGCTCGCGCATATCTATGGGTTTACTCCGCGCCGTTGCTCTTGCCGCAATGACCGATGGCAGAACGTACATAGGACGGTTTTCCCTTTCCGTGCGTCTGTCCTCTGCCCTTGCGCGTTTCTCGCTGATCTCTTGCAACTGCTCATAGCTGACTTCGTAAAATTCTTTGTCTTGCCAAGAAGGTAACTGTTTGACCTTATCGAACTCGGCGAGCAATTCTTCCCTGCTCTTATAAG
>JAIDOO010000050.1 GCA_029063275.1 Clostridia bacterium | reverse complement strand
TAACCGCTCAAAGATTAGCGCCGCGCAAGAAAAATTCTTTATGGTCTGAATTAAATAAAGAGCGTTGCCGTAGAATGGAAAAATTAGGGCGTATGACTGACGCTGGACGTGCCGTTATGCCCGATATGTCGCCGTCGGGCTTTGTAATTGATAATGGGATATTGTGCGCCTTACAAGCAGATATAACTGTATGGAATAATTTTTTAAGTTTTCCGCTGTTATATCAACGTGTTAGAATTGACACTATACAAATCAAGAAAAAACAACCTGAATTATATCAAAGTCGTTTACAAAAATTTATCAATAACACAAGACAAGGTATAATATACGGCGAATGGAACGATAACGGACGATTACTTGACTATTAAATCTAATTTCTACAAATAAAATATGCGATAAATTTCAATTTATCTTTATAATCTTTTATAAAATATAGCGCACTATACTTCGCAAGCGAAGATAGTGCGCTATTTCTTTGCCCACAAGGAAATCCCTATAACAGATACCCTTAAGACCGGCTGTTTTTCCGAGTTTACTGCCACACAAGAAGCGCATTTTTATTATACGGTAAATATTTTTTTAATGTATAGACTTGTACATTATATATTGCAGACGTGAGATATGTTTTGTCGGTTATTTACAAAAAGCACTGTTGACTTGCTTATTATATTGTGCTAAAATTTAATTAACAGCAACATATGGGGCGGTAAAATGTACTATTTACAAAACAGATGGCGGTTAGAGGGCAGGCTTTTGCATTACTACGGCTTGCGCAACAAACCCGTTATGTTTAAAAACAAAATAAAGCTCAGCCGAGCACAGGCGGAAATTATCAAAAAGCTTCCGTGCGAACTTTCGGACGCGGAAATTACAAAATTAAAGGGCTTAGCCGGCGTGCAGATAGTGGACGGCGAACACAAAAAATCCACGCCGAAATCTCTTGACGAAGCAAGGTTTTGCACTGATTGCATAGCAAACGATTTTATTATCCCGGGACTGGAATTTGACGAAAAGGGCTTGTGTCCCATGTGCCAGACTGCGGAAATAACCAAAAATCTGAAAAGCGTCGTGCCTGTTAAAAACACTTTCAAAAGGTCAAAAAAATCCAGGTTTGATGTTGCCGTTTTTTACACGGGCGGCAAGGACAGCACTTATCTTTTATACTATCTTTCAAAGGTGTTATCGCTCCGCGTTCTGGCGCTGACGTGGGAAATCCCGTATATGTCGGAGAGCGCGGCAAAGAGTATCGAGGGGGCAAAGCGTACTTTGCCCAATGTAGAATTTATCACGCGCAAAGTCGCCGACAGCGACCTCAAAAAAATTTACAGGCATCTTTACGGACGCGCGGAAAATACCTGCGCCTGCCCGTCGCTTGCTTACGTTCTGTTCTATCCGGAATTGGTTGTAAACAAAGTTCCTTATTTTGTCGCGGGGAACGAGCCCGCCCAGCTTCTGGGGCTTTACTACAACCATATGGCGCCTAAGCTTGCGTACTCCTTCGGCGAAAACAAATTTTTAAACCTGCTTGTAAATCTGGGACGGATAATCACTTTGCACCCGCCGTTGAAAAAGGGGCAGTTCCATACCCTTGCCACAATGAAACAGCTTGCCTACGGCGACAATCCTTTGAAAAATTTGTCAGGCTATTCCAATCCGTTGGTCGGCAACGTCGTTAATGCGATAAAGCAGGTGCCGCAGATAGTCAAACCGCTTAAACGCGCTATCCGTCAATCTAGTTGGAGCGGCAATATCCCCGCCTTTGTGCAGGTCGATTTCAACGATATATGCGGCGGCAGATACGACTGGAAAGAGATTAAAGACACGATAGTTTCAGAGTGCGGCTGGGTTCCGCCCGATAATTACGACAAGGGTCTGCATACAAGCTGTAAGATAGAAAAGTGCAAGGAATATTCCCAGTTCAACCGCTTCTATTTTATGCGCAGCGATATGATACCTTTCAGCGCGCTTGAAATTTCGCTTGCCAGCCGCGATAAGGCGTTGCCGCGTGAGCAGGCGCTTGCCGAGTTAAAATCAGCGTTGGGCTTTTCTTTGGAAGAGATACCCGAGTGCGCAATTATGAAGGAATATATAAAAGAGTGAACGCCGTTATATATTACTCGAATACAGGCGAGTGCCGCAGAATAGCCGGATATTTTGCCGATAAGTGCAGGTATGGGTTGTTGGATATTTATGCGGTTGAAAACTGCGTATTCAATACCGCCGTGCTGGTCTTTCCCGTACACTGCCAAAATATTCCGTCTGCGGTTAAAAGCTTGCTCGGTAAATTGCAGGTAAAAAATTTAGCCGTCGTTGCGGCGTACGGCAAGATGTGCCCGGGAAACGTTTTGTACGAAGTGCAAAAGCATTACCGCCATAAAATAGTCGCGGCGGCATATGTGCCGGCTAAACACGCTTATCTGGACGAAGATGGCTTTGAAAACTTCGCAAAACTGGACCCTATTGTCAAAAAGCTCAAAAACCCCGCTCCCGTGAAAATTCCTAAACTCGGCAAAAATCCGTTTGCAAATTTTCTGCCCGCGTTCAGAAGCAGGGCGGGAGTAAAGTTATATTCGGACGCGGCTTGCAACAATTGCGGCGCTTGTACCGCCGTCTGCAAAAACGGCGCTATTTTTAACGGCAAACCGAACAAAAAGTGCATAAGGTGTTTAAGGTGTGTCGAAAGCTGTCCCAATAAGGCTTTGCATTTTTCCCCGCGTCTGCCTATGCGTCTGTATTTAAACAAGAAGAAAAAAGACAAGCTGATAATTTATATTTAATAAGCCGCCGCATATAATAAATATATCCGCAGGGTTTGGCAAATCAAATTTTTAATAAAAATTAAAAATCAATTAAAAAACGCTTGATTTTTGTTATTGTATTTGATATATTAATTAAGCGTTCGGGAGCTTAGCTCAGTTGGGAGAGCAACTGCCCTACAAGCAGTGGGTCACAGGTTCGAGCCCTGTAGCTCCCACCAAA
>JAIDOO010000005.1 GCA_029063275.1 Clostridia bacterium | reverse complement strand
CGTGATATAATCTGTATACTTAGACATAAATCTAATAGTAGGAGTACTTATATGATAAAGAAAAGAACAACCGAAACCCGCATAGGGGGGGGGTGCGCACTTTATAGCGTAAAGGCAGAACAGGCTAAAAAATTGAGTCTGTTTACTTTAATAATGCTCTTTTTCTGCACAGTTTTTTTAAGCTGTGCTTTTATCATGCCCAAATACGCAAATGCGGCAACAACTCCGCTTAAAAATGAAAAAGATAAATATTTAGGCTCGCTTACGCTTTCAAACTACGACTCCACTACAAACAAGGTTTTTGACGCGGGCGTGCTTGCCGATTTATACGCCGCGCTTACGGGAGTAGAGGGCGCAAACTTGCAGACGGTTGCAAATGACCTTGTAGGTACGCACTCAGAAATGTACGGTTATTCTAAAAAAGTTAATTTGCCCGAGTACAAGACGGCGGCGCAACTGTACGAACTCAACGACAACCATAATATTACAGTAAATTTGAACGGACAAGAGTTTGCGGTTTCATTTTTGACAACCGATAACAACGGTCACGTTATTGCAACCCTTTGGATGACTCAGCCACTCAAAGACAGCGAGGACACAACTGTTACGGGCAAAATGGGTTGGGCAACCGCCGCTTACGAGGTTGACTACACTACTTCAATAGGCGAAAGCTACATTTCAAACGCATACTCAACCAGTTTGCTGAGAATGAAAGTTTTAAACGCAGGTCCGACAGACGGCACTGCAACAGCTTATGCTATGGGAACAAGTAACGCAAACGTGACCTCGTTAAATCAGTCTGTTGACAGCGAAACGCGAAAGGGAAACCTCCTTGCGCCCTTTACGTTGGATAACAGCGCGCTTGTCGGTACGGGTTATGCAAATAAATCTCTTATAGAGTATTTAGTACAGCCCTCGCAGGTGGAGTACACTTACTGGCTTGACTGGCCCGCTACAAGCGGTTCAAAAGCAAACACTTCATATCCTTTGAACGAGACTCTAACAAGCCCTTTGTACCTTTCCACAAGCGTAGGCAAGACTACGACCAAATTCTACGGCGGGGAATCCAACGGCTCACACCTTGGCTACTGGTGGAACGCGGGCGTATATAATTACGCGACAAGCACGGTAAACCACTACAACGACTGGGGCGATGACTATATATGGATACCAAGTATTACCGAGACGGGGCATGCAACGGCAGACGGATTTTGGGCAACCGGTAGTTCCACGACCGGTCAAATCAGGTTCAATCAAGAGGGTACGAAGGACACTGAAACCTTAGCGGGAACAAAAGTCAGCACCGAACATGTCTGGCTGCGTACCGGCAATCCTACTTCTCCTTCCAATTCTAGGTTTCTCTCGTCCTCTGGTACTGCTGTCTATGCTTACTCCGCCGCGTCTTTGGCGGTAAGGCCTGCGTTGCATCTGGATTTGACGGCGGCTGACGAAAGTAAGGTTTTGAATAAGCCCACTGCCGACAATACTCAATTCGTTTACGACAGTATGGAAAAAACGTATACTCCAAACGGCTATAATTCCAACGCTATGGATATTACGGGCAACGTTCAGACAAACGCCAATGAAAGCGGTTACAAGGTAACGGTTACGCCGAAAAACGGATTAACCTGGGCGGACGGAACAGCCGACCCCGTGTCTTTTACCTTCATAATCAAAAAAGCCGACAGCGTAGTAACACCCGAGCTTGCGTATGACGAAATGAAAGTAAACGCATTATACAATACAATGCAAATTTCTGACCTGATACTTATGGTCGACCCTACAAAAAATCCCAAGCCAACTAAGGGTACTTTCAAATGGACATGCGACACAACGCAGTTAATCGAAGAGGATGGAGTTTACAGTTGGGAGTTTACGCCTGCTGACGAGTATATAAACAACTACAATACATCAAAGGGAACCTTTACTGTAACCAACGTAACAGCGGACGTGCTGAAAGATATTTCAGTTGAAACTAACGAAGATTTTGACAGTGCGGAGTTTTACACTTCGGATACTTACAGCGTGCTGAGAAGTTATCTCACGGTTACTGCGGTATATCAGAGCGGACTGAGCAAAACTGTGGCGACGTACGGTTTCGGCACGGCGGCGGGTGCGCTCAATTCGTCAAATCTGACGGCAGGCGAAAATATATCAGTGCCTATTTGCTATGAAACGAAGAGCAAAACTATTACCATACCGAAAGTTACTGCAGTTATTGTTGAAAGCCTGAGTTTATTGTTTATTCAGTCTACGGCTAAAATCGATATAACAAATAAGCTTAACGATTTGACAGATATGAACGGCGTTTCACTGATAGTAACGGCAACGTTCAACAACACCGATACAAAATCGGTTGACAACTTCGAATTGAAACTGGTTGACGGCACTGCGTTTAAGGTGGGTGCAAACGACTTTTACGCAGTTTACGGCGGAGTTGAGAGTAACAGGGTAACGGTCAACGTGTCAAAAGCGGTGTATGATATTTCTGCTTTGAAGTTCGAAGATAAGCTTGCGCCTTATACCGGGGAAGCGTATGA
>JAIDOO010000049.1 GCA_029063275.1 Clostridia bacterium | reverse complement strand
TTTAGTTTTAGTCATGAGTCGCCTCCAAAATTTATTTTATGTTTATAATTAATGTTATTTTTCTTTCATTCCACAAGTCGGACGATGATTCTGCCCAATAGGATATTCTGTAATTACCAGGCTCTTTCACAATTCGCGTATTGCTTTGATTACCATTTATATCGGTAAACAAATAATTTGCACTAAACACATTTGCGCCTTCACCACTCGGAGTAAGCCAATCTTCAGACCAACGGGGGTGGTCGGGTAAATTATAAGCTCGCACTCCGAATGTTCGCTCTATACCGTCATATTCAAACTCAACGTGTAGTTCGTCTGTTCCGACAGGGAATTCGTAAACATTACCATCACTGCAGCCGATTCGAATAGCCACGTCGTACTTTTTATCCTTATCGTCATCACAACCGGTAAACACCAAACATATTCCACATATCATAATTAACGATAAAACAGCCATTGAAATTGTCTTACTGATTTTTGCCAACATAATGTCCTCCGAATATTATACTTCAATAATATCATTACATAAACTGAACTTAATGTATTTTAAAAAAATGAACAATATTTTAATATTGTATTATTACTTGCAATAAAAAAGGGTACGGCTTAAACCGTACCCAAATATTACTTTATTTATTATTCAGTTTTTTCTTCCGTCTTTTCTTCCTTCGGCTCTTCCTTATAAACCCCTTTCCCGACAAGCTGCGGATAAAGTTTAGGATTAATAGTTTTATCAAGCATCTCGTAAGTGAACACAAACCAACCGAGCATTATAAACGGCGTTGCCAAGCTCGATACGATTCTGCCTATTAAATGCCAGTAAAAGTTAGGAATCATCTGAACGACGAACGGAAGCGCACAAATTAAAACTGCAAATATAGTTTTAAAGAAACTTTTGAAATAAAGCATTAAAGCCGTTTTAAAGTTCTGATGAAACTTTACCCCGTAAATAGGAACGCACACCGTCATATACGCCGTAGGGGGAGCAAGGAATATTGCGAATATTGCCGCAGGTATATATCCCGCATAAGCAAACGCATTTCCGTTGTGCAGCATAAGGTAATTACCAAACCACGTGCAAGCAAACTTTATTATTCCAACCAACAGACCGAGTAAAGCAAAGCTGCCCGCATTTTGTTTTATACCCTTTATATATTCGTGGCGGAAATACACACTCTCTTCCCAAGCGTGTTGACGCATTATATGGGCAAGCCCAGAAAAGCCTACTGCAAATATCACACAGAACAAAATATCAACGAGCGCAAGCGTATTACTTGAAGAGGTTGCCATAGAAACAGCTTGCACCGCAGTAATCTTACCCGTATCCAACGCTTCTGAAATAGATGCGGAATAAAAATCACCGAAAATTACCGAAGCGTGCATAGGTAAAGAAATGAGCAACACCAAAAAACCGTACAGAATAAATCTGCCCCAGTTCAATTTAAGCACGTCAAAGAATACTTCCTTTCTATTCTTGGGAAGCATAGAAGGCAGGTATTCTTTTTTGGCGGGTTTAGGTTTAAACATTACGCCGCCTCCGTAAAGTATTTTATAGCCTGAATTGCCGCATCGCTTTCTTCCGCACCCTTGCCGTTTAATTTAGCACAGTTCTCTGATACGGGCGTTATGAACGCATAGAATTTTTTATCGCCTTTGTAATAGGTTTTGAAGTTGCTTTGACTTGTACCGTCATATAGTAAAACTCCGTAAGTCTTATCGTCCTCTTTGTATAAATCAGAACTACCAAAATATTCTTTAATTCTGCTTTCGTCAACGGGCTTAAAGTTCAACGAAAGCGGTTTGACTATATATTCTTCTTCGAAAATAATCAGGTCGGTTTCTCCCATACAGCGCATAGCTATTATTTCGCCTATCTGAACATTATCCCCGGCAATTATTTCTACATTTATTTCTTTCAGCGGTTTGTTCGTCTTGCTTTCAAGCGCTTTTTCAAGGTCTGCGGCTATATTTTTACCGTCAACGCTACCAACTATCGTTATATTCAGTCTTTCGTCGGCTTTTGGTTCTGCAAGCTTAACGAATACCGAAACCCACAGAGTTATTACAGCAACGAAAATTAAGAAATACGCCCACCAGCTGTATTGAAAGTGCGTTTTTACTCTTTTGTTCACGACTGCACCTCCGCCGACACAACGATATTATCTGAAAGAACAAGTTTAACTTTCCCATTTAAATCCGACGGGACAGCACCCTCTTTTGCAAGAAAAACCTTTCTTGCCCCTTCTGCCTCAACGGTAACTTCATAACATTCCAAACCGTTTACCGTTTGGGTATTATTGGATATTTCTTTAATTTCACCAACTACCAAACCGCTTGTTTTACCCGATAGTTTATAGATTTTTTTGCGGAATAAAATTTGCGTGCTTACAAAAAAATAAATAAAACAAAATGCAACGGTATCGGCAACTATGTTTATTACAAGAAAAGCCGTATGCGTTGAATCAGTTCTGAATACCGTCAGCAAGATATTTAAAATAACTGCCACAAGCGCAACCGCTATACAAATAATCACTCTTGCCATTATTTTCTTGTTATATTCTGACTTCGACACCCCCAAAATTTCGTATTTCATTTCTTAAAAAACTCCTTTACGAATTTTGACGTGGGATTATCCTCTATCTCTTTCGGCGTTCCGAGTTGTTCTATTGCACCGTCCTTCATAACAATAATTCTGTCCGCCAAGGCAAATGCTTCGGATAAATCATGAGTAACGAAAACGACGGTAACGTTCTGTTCCTTATGAATTGCTTTGACAAGTTCACGCATCTGAAAACGCAAATCAGGGTGAAGGTTTGCAAACGGTTCGTCAAAAAGAATTATTCGCGGATTTTTAATAAGCGCACGGGCAATGGCTACACGCTGATGCTGTCCTCCCGAAAGCTGTTTGGGCTTTCTTGATAAAAGCCAATCTATTTCAAGAAGTTTTGCCATTGCTCTTACGCGCTTGTCAAGCTCGTCTATCGGCGTGTGCATAATGCGCAGAGGGAAAGCTATATTTTCATAAACCGTCATTGTAGGGTAAAGGCTGTACTCTTGCGCAACGTATGCAATCTGCTTATCGCCCTTCTTTGCTGATTTAATGGTTTCACCGTTAAAATACGCTTCGCCGGAAGTTGTTGCACACATTCCGAGCATACTTTTTAAAAGCGTAGTTTTGCCACATCCGGACGGACCGACAAGAACCAAAATCTCGCCTTCGTCCACTGTAAACGAAACTTCGTCCACTGCAACGACGTAATCTTTTTTCTGCTTATAATATGCGGAAAATTTTTTAAATTCAAGTAAATTGCCCATTCTTCCCCCTAAGGCTTACACTACCTTATTGTACTTATC
>JAIDOO010000048.1 GCA_029063275.1 Clostridia bacterium | reverse complement strand
GGCGGAAACGCAATCCCCGCAGAGGTAGTAGTTGCGCTGTTGCAGGCGGTTAACAACGGCGGAAACGCCGTGCCTGTTAATACAAACGCGATACCCGCGCCCGCCCCTGCGGCACTGCCTCAGAGCGTGGAGGAGAGTACACAAAGCACGCACGCGCAGTATCCTTCCGACGCGGTGATTACCACCACGACTACGGTTGACACTACACAGAAGTCTGCAACCCAAGTCGGGCGCGAGATTAGTCGCACGGAAAGGAGTGCAAAGAGCGATTTTATCGACGTAGACGGCTTCTACGACGAGATATAAACCGTTTGTAGCCGTAGTCTTATTGTAAAATCAGCGCGTATGATATCAGAGCGCATTATTCCAAACATAAAAAAGCACAGACTTTGTCTGTGCTTTTTATTGTTGAGTACATTATAACCAACCGTTCACTTGTCTGATTTTTGCGACTTTCTTTGTCATAATTTTTCTGCCGATATTTTCGTACATAAACTTTTTAAGACCGTGATACGTTTGTTTGTATTCGGAATAAAATTCGTCAGGCGTGTCAAATACGCCTAAATCTTCCACAACGGCTTGTTGTTGTACCGTAGTATTTTCGCCTTTCCAATCAATTTGTAAGTTGCTAAAATCTTTGACGGCTACGGCATAATCAAAAAACTTTCCTTTATGTTCGGGAAACATTTTTTGTAAACCGGATATATACGCCTTATCGGTTATAACGCCCTCTAAGCTTAACCATATGCCGTTAAAATACACTTCCGCCCAAGTATGCACAATAAGCGGCGGCGCAAGTTTCGCCATAATTTCAGGCATTAAACTACGTTGAAAAACTTTTGTAACCTTTGTGCCGTGTAATCTGCAAGGTATGCCGACGGCGCGCAATAATGCCATAATCAATGTTGCTTTTGTGTTACATTGACCTATTCCGTCAGCCAAAACTTGCGTTGCTGTAAGGTTATCGAATTTGTTGTAGCCGAGCAAAATTTTGTTTTGAACATAATCGAAAATTGCGCCGATTTTATCAAATTCGTTTAAGTTGTTCCATTGTTGTGTCTTGATTAAATTGGTTATTTGTTGCGCTTTATAATTCAGCATAGCCGTGTTTTTCAAATAGTTTTCCATAAAAAAAGTACCTACCTTTAATAGATACTTAGATTATAATATCGCAATCAGATAAAAACTTTCAAAAATTCGCTATCTTTTATAGACGCGCTAACGGGCATACCCATCCATTTTTTGACGGTTGCGGCAAAATGCGACGGACTGTCAAATCCCGCAAGCATTGCGGCGTCGGTAATATTCGAACCGTTCAATAGCGCCGTAAACGCCTTTTCAAGTTGGTGGAAAAGAATATAACTTTTTAACGGTATTCCTATTTGTTCACGGAATAGATGCGATAGTCGACTTGACGATAAACAAACGCTGTTAGCAAAATTTTCTATTGTGTGGTTGTAACAATCACAATTTTGCAAAATTTCCAATAATTCGTTTATTCGCTCATCTAACACTTTTGAATTTCTTTTGACGCCCAAATATTCCGCAAATTTATTTATAAAGTCTATATATTTTTGCTTATCGTCAGTATCAATAAGGGCGGTGGCATTTTGTTGGATTATCTCAATTCCGTTATCGTATATCAAACAATCGCCGTCAATCTTTTTTATCAACTCTTTTGCAAAATTCGAACTCGGCTCGATAAGTATTGACAGCCGTATTTGATTATCGCACGAAAAAAAATGGCGGGTATTTTTATTTACAATGATACATTTTCCGCTTACTTGTCTGTCGTTGACTGTTACTTGTAACGGTTCGTCAAGACTTAAAAATACCTGTAAAACACAATGCGAGTGTTCTGTTGCATTTACTTGATTTCCGATAAATGCGATATTATCTTTATCCAAAAAGATTTTTAACATATTTACATTATAGCAAAAACTAAATATGATAGCAATTCAAATTACAAATTTTGGCACTATGACGGGTGCTTGTTTAAATAAGCGCGCGGGCATTCATACACCGTATTAAAATAAAAAAAGCCTAAATCGGAAACACCATTAAAGTGGTTCAATTTAGGCTTAAAGTGGTTGAGGCGACGGGATTTGAACCCACGACCTTATGGTCCCGAACCATACGCGCTACCAACTGCGCTACGCCTCAATTTTGAATGTACTGATATTATAGTATTATTTGAGTTATCCGTCAATTAAAATACCGCCACTGTATACGAAATATTTTTTATCGTTGCCCAGCTACCTGAAAAAAAGTAAAGCCGCGGGCTTTTTGCCCGCGGCTTTAAATTTAATTATTGCCGTCGGCTTTACATTACCTTTTAAATTTCGTCCTGATTTACAGTGTAAAATTTTACGGCAGTATTCAACAGCGCGTGTTCAAGGCTCTGCGTGCCGTCAACTTCGACCTGAATAACGTCGCCTGCTTTAACGGGGAACAAATACGTTGCGCCCACACCGGACTGTCCTTGTAACATTCTGCGCGTCACTTCAAACGGAACGCCGTTTAAAGTTAACACAGCTGTGACTTCGGCAGACTCGTCGTTAAGGTATACCAAATTGTAGGTTGCCGAACACAAACCGCTTTCTTTAACGGTTATTGCGCCGCCCGAATATGTCAGCAACGCGCTACCCTGCGGATAAACAGTGTAAGTCGGCGGTACAGACGGGTCTGCTGATTGTAACGGAACGTCCGCAATAAGAGCACTTTCGCAATTTATCGGACAATCGCGTCCTTTAGGACCTGTCGGGCCGGTCGGCCCCGTCGAACCCGTACCGCCTGTCGGGCCGGTCGGGCCTGTTGCTCCGGTAGGACCTGTCGAACCTGTTAAACCGCTTGGTCCGGTTGCTCCGCTCGGACCCGTGCCGCCTGTCGGGCCGGTTAAGCCCGTAGGGCCGGTCGGTCCCGTCGACCCCGTTACGCCGGTAGGACCTGTCGCTCCGGTAGGACCGGTAACCCCCGTACCGCCGGTAGCCCCCGTTAAACCCGTAGGGCCTGTTGCACCGGTTGCGCCCCTTGCACCCCTAGTGCCGGTACAACCTGTAGGTCCGGTCGGGCCGGTAACACCTGTTGCACCTGTCGGGCCTGTTGCTCCGACAGCGCCGTCCGCACCGGCAAGTCCTGTGGCACCGGTAGCACCTGTCGGACCGGTCGCTCCGGTAGCACCTGTGGGTCCGACCGCTTCGTACCGTATAATATCGTAGTTGCGCCCGTTACCGCCGCAGCCGCAACCGCAGTCACAGGAAAAATAAATGGTCAGATATTTTGTAATCATATATTTCGATTTACCTCTCGGTTAATTTTGTCTTAATATATTCTTTGTGATAAAGATAGGTTTTGT
>JAIDOO010000047.1:2365-7292 GCA_029063275.1 Clostridia bacterium | reverse complement strand
TGACAAAACGGTTGAAAGCGAGCTTTTGACTGCGGCGCACCGCGACTACACAACGGCTTACGCCTTAGGCGAAAATAATGCAACCGTAAACTACACCGACAGCCAGACCAAGGGCGACTGCGACTACGTTGCAAACGTCATAGGTTGCTCGGACGGCTATGCGGTAGTCGAAATGCGCGGCAGGTTTAAAACGGGCGATATATTAGAGGTGCTTTCCCCTTCGGAAAATTTTAAAAAAACGTTTACCGTCGATACCGCTTTCACTTCAACGGGTGAACAGGTGAGCGATTGTAAATTAGTGCAGGAGCACTACAAAATCAATTGCCCGTACAGCCTTTCAAAAGGCGATATTTTAAGGCGCAGAAAATGAACTATAAAGTAAAAAATATTTACGGCAATACTTCGGATAAAAAAATTCCGGTATCGGTGCCCGGCTCTAAGAGCATCACCGCGCGCGCTCTTTTAATCGCCGCGTTGAGCTGCGGCGAAAGCACCCTTTACGGCGTGCAGTTTTCGGACGACTGCGCAACCTTTTTGCAGTGCCTTAAAGATTTGGGTATTAAGTGCGAAGTTTTCGGCACTACAGTAAAAATTACGGGTTGCGGCGGAAAGCTTGAAAAAAGCAAAGCTGAAATCTACGTCGGCAGTGCGGGAACGGCGGCAAGGTTTTTACCCGCCTTTCTTGCTTTTCAAAATGGAAGATACACTTTAACCTGTTCCGAACAAATGAAAAAACGCCCCGTATCGTCTTTGATAAAAACGCTTGAAGAACTGGGCGCGAAATTCACGTTTTTGGAAGAGAAAAACTCTTATCCCTTTATTATCGAGGGCACTCTTTCGCCCAAAACCGAAATAACCGTTAATATCGAAGAAAGCAGTCAGTTTTTGTCGGCGCTTTTAATTTGCGGTATATGCGCAAATGCGCCTATGACCATAAAGGCGGAGGGCAGACATTCACTCGGCTACGTCAATATGACGCTGGATATGATGTGGTCGTTCGGCGTAACCGCGCAGGAAATTGAGGGCGGCTATCGGGTTTGCGGCGGCTATACCGCAAAAAAATACGAAATCGAACCCGACGTTTCAGCCGCCTGCTACTTTTACGCCGCCAATAAAATATTGGGCACAAATTTGTGCGTAAACGGATTGATGCCCCGCAGTATGCAGGGCGATATAAAGTTTATAAAGCTTTTACAGGATTTCGACGGCGGCACGGTCGATTGCAGTCCCTTTTCGGACCAGGCGTTAACTCTTGCCGCAATTGCGCCGTATTTTAAAAATCCAACAAAAATATGCAACGTTGCGCATATCCGCAAACAGGAATGCGACAGGATAAAGGCGATGGTTGAAAACCTTACCGCTATGGGCGTTAAAGTCGAAGAATTTGCCGACGGCGTAAAAATTTATCCTTCTTTGCCCAAGCCCGCAAAAATCAAGACCTTCGGCGACCACCGCGTCGCAATGAGCTTTGCGGTTTCGGGACTGCGCGCGGACGGAATAGAGATTGAAAATGCCGAAGTCTGTTCAAAGACGTTCAAGGACTTTTTTACCGTTTTGGACGGAATTTGCAACGAATACCCGGATAATAAACAGGCTTAACTTTAAGCGCGCCCTTTCGGGCGCGCCGTAAATTTTATTTTGACGAATATTTGTCAATATGTTAATCTAAGCATATGGAAAGGATTATAATTCATTCCGATCTGAATAATTTTTACGCTTCGGTCGAAAGGTTAATGAACCCCGACCTTAAAGGCGTGCCCGTAGCCGTCTGCGGAAGCAGGGAAGAGCGGCACGGCATAGTACTGGCAAAGAGCGAAGAAGCCAAAAAATGCGGAGTAAAGACGGGGGATACCGTCTGGCAGGCACAGAAAAAATGCCCATCAATCGTCATTGTTCCGCCGCACTTCGATTTGTATATAAAATACTCTTTAAAGGTCAGGGCGATTTACGCGCGGTTTACCGA
The DNA here is from genome assembly GCA_029063275.1 of Clostridia bacterium. Lineage (GTDB taxonomy): Bacteria > Bacillota > Clostridia > Christensenellales > Borkfalkiaceae > Coproplasma. Next base: position 5,329 of record JAIDOO010000047.1, on the reverse strand, counting down.
CCTGATTGAAAACTACGGCATTGACGAGTGTTGGCTTGACGTAAGCAAAAGCACCTTGCTTTTCCCCGGGTACGAAGGAGAAAAGTACGCCGAAAAGGACGGTGTAAAATACTATTCCGAGGGCTTTTTAAGACATCTCGGCGACGTTATCCGAAACGCCGTCAAAGACGAGCTGGGCATAACCGTTTCCTGCGGCGTTTCCTTCAACAAGGTGTATGCAAAGCTCGGCTCGGATTTGAAAAAGCCGGACGGCACTTCGGTAATTTCCGCGGCATATTATAAACAGGTCATATTCGGTCTGCCCGTCGAGGATTTGCTTTTCGTCGGAAAAGCCACCTGCCGAAAACTGAAATCTATGGGCTTGGATACCATAGGAAGGCTTGCCTCAGCGGACGACGGGGTTATGTATAAAACTTTCGGAAAAGTAGGGCAGACCCTTTTGAAAAACGCGCGCGGCGAGGATAACGACCCCGTGCGTCATATGGACGATAAAAGAGAAATGAAGTCCATAGGCAATTCCTGCACCTACGCCGAGGACGTTACTGATTTAAGAAAAATAAAACGGCTTTTATACGTCTTATCCGAAAGCGTTGCGGCAAGACTGCGCGAGTCGGGTCAGGGGCTTGCGGACACCGTTCACCTATGGGTGCGCGATAATAATTTAAACGATTTTTCTGTCCAGAAAAAAGTGCGCCATACAGCCCTTTGCGGCGAGATTGCAAAGCACGCCTACGACCTTTTTGTGCAGAACGTAAAAACGCCCTTTAAGGTGCGCTCGATGGGCGTTACCGTTTCGGGCTTCGATAACGGAAAATCTCAACTGACTTTCGACGAAACCTGCGGCAACTATAAAAAGCTTGAAAAGGTAGAGAGGTGCGTGGACGAAATCCGCAAAAAGCACGGCTATGACAAGCTTCAACGGGGTATCGTCGCCGAGGACCCGAACGAAATGCGCAACGATATGAAAAGCACCCATTTGATAAAACCCGCTAAAATCGATTATCCCGACGAGGATTAAAAAGGCGCAACCGTTTGACAGTTGAAATTAATTAGCATATAATAAAATCATATTTTACAAGGAGAAAAATAATTTATGACTCTTCCCGAACTGTTCGGCGAAAACGTTTTTGGCGACAAAGTCCAAAAAGAAAGACTGCCCAAAGAGATTTACAAAGCTCTCCGCGACACAATCGAATCCGGCAAGCGGTTGGATACCTCAATTGCAAGCGCGGTGGCGTCTGCCATGAAAGACTGGGCGGTTTCCAAGGGCGCAACCCATTACACGCACTGGTTTCAACCCCTTACGGGACTTGCGGCAGAAAAACACGACAGCTTTATCGAGCCCGACGGCGACGGAGTTATAATGCATCTTACGGGCAAGTCGCTGATAGTCGGCGAACCCGACGCGTCAAGCTTCCCCTCGGGCGGCTCGCGTGCAACCTATATGGCGCGCGGCTACACGGCTTGGGACCCCACCTCGCCCGCGTTCGTAAAGGACGGCACCCTTTACATACCTACGATTTTCGTATCCTATACGGGCGAAACGCTCGATAAAAAAGCGCCCCTTCTGCGTTCTATGAACGCGCTTGACAGGCAGGCGAAAAGAATTTTAAAGCTGTTCGGCATCAACTGCAAAAAGGTTGCAACGACCGTCGGACCCGAGCAGGAGTATTTTCTTGTGCCTCAGGAAGAGTACTTAAAGCGCAAGGACTTGCGCCTTACGGGAAGAACGCTGTTCGGCGCGCCCCTTGCCCGCGGTCAGGAGCTTGAAGACCATTACTTCGGCGCAATCAAGAAAAAGGTCGGCGACTTTATGCGCGAGCTGGATAAAGAGCTTTGGAGCTACGGCGTGCTTTCAAAGACAAAGCACAACGAGGTGGCTCCCGCCCAGCACGAGATGGCGCCTGTATTCAATACCACTAACGTAGCTGTAGACGGCAATATGCTGACTATGGAAATAATGAAGTCGGTCGCCAAAAAGCACGGGCTCGAATGTCTTTTGCACGAAAAACCCTTCGAGGGTATAAACGGAAGCGGCAAGCACAACAACTGGTCGATGTCCACCGATACGGGCTTAAATCTTTTAAACCCCGGCGACTCGCCCGAAACGAACACGCTGTTCAAGCTTGTTCTTGCGGCGGTTGTCAAGGCGGTTGACGACTATCAGGGAATTTTGCGAGCATCTGTAGCTTCGGCAGGCAACGACCACAGACTGGGCGCAAACGAAGCGCCGCCCGCAATAATTTCGATTTATCTCGGCGACCAGATAGGCGCGCTGGTGGACTGCATTGTCAAAGGCAAAAATTACGTTGCGCCCTCTTCGCCGCAGGGCTCGATAGGTATTCCCGAGTCCCCCATATTCCCCAAGGACGCTACCGACAGAAACCGCACTTCGCCCTTTGCGTTTACGGGCAATAAGTTCGAGTTCAGAATGCTGGGCTCGCAGGCAAACGTTTCCGACGCGAATATTGTGCTCAATACGATTGTTGCTGACGCGTTTATGTCTTTTGCCGACGAGTTGGAGGGTAAAAAGGATATCGAAAAGGCGGCGGGCGCCATTATCGCGCGCGAGCTTAAAGCGCATTACCGCATCATTTTCAACGAGGACGGATACGGACCCGAATGGGAGGGCGAGGCGGCAAAGCGCGGGCTTTTGAACAACAAAAACACTGCCGACGCAATTCCTGTTTTATACGAAGATAAAAATGTTGAAGTTTTTGTAAAACAGGGCGTATACAGCAAGGCTGAAGCAATTGCGCGCGCTGACATAAGACTTGAAAACTATACTAAGATAATCAATATAGAAGCGCTCACTATGATAGAAATGGCTAAGCGCGATATAATCCCCGCAGTATCGGACTTTATAGCAACGCTTTGCCAGAACCTCGCTTCGAAGCAGGCGGTAATGGAGGGCTTGCCCTGCAACGCGGATAAAGAGCTGATTAAAAAGCTTTCCGCGCTTAA
>JAIDOO010000047.1:0-2355 GCA_029063275.1 Clostridia bacterium | reverse complement strand
GATTTGGGCGCGATAGACAAAGAGGAAGTGCGCACCGCTTCACAGGCAATGGCGCACGTTATAATTCCCGATATGGCTGAGGTAAGAAAATACGTCGACGAAATGGAAACTCTCACGTCGTCCGACTACTGGCCCTATCCCACATACTTCGATATACTCTACGGCGTACATTAAAAGAGGTATTTATGTCCGAAAAAAAATATGAGGCAAAACAATCAAAAAGAATGGTCGTAATTGCTTGTTGTTCTGCCGGAATATTTCTTGCATTATTTTTAGCGTTACTGATATTTTTTTCAATTAAGCTGACTGATATAGTATCGCATGACGAGCGCATCGCCTACATTCTTTGCATAATTATATGGGCGTCCTTTATTGCAGTAATTTTAATAATATTAATTTACCTGATTTATATTTACAATAAGCAAACCGATATTTATCTGAATGATAAATTTGTCCGCCTGATAAACGGAAAAGTTATTTTTGAAGTTCCTTATGCAAATATAGAATCGATAAGAGAAGGCATAGACTCATTATTTATGACGTTAAAAACGCCTATAGTAAAATGCAACGGCAAAAAAGGACCGAGAAATTTTTACGAGCATTATTCGCGCGCGGCTATTCATCGGATAAAGCAAATTATAACGGACAAATATTTTAATATTCCATTCATTTAAAAAATGCGGGTAGAGATACCCGCTTTTTTACTGTTTGCGGCTGAAAAGGGTTTTACAAAATATGTATTAAATGGTATAATTGCACGGTAAATTATACACTCGGTACCACTATGACTGGAAAATACAGATTCAAAAAAAATTTGCGGCTTTTTGCCGACAACGGAATAAACCTGCTTCTTTTAAGCATTTTAACGGGGCTTTTTGCCGGCGTCGTTATTACTTTTTATAATTTATTAATGTCGCAGGGCGAGGAAACCTCGCAGGAATTTTACAATTTGTTCCTTGAACACCCCGCGTTTATACCGCTGTTGTTTTTAGCTCTTGCGGCGGGCGCGCTTCTGATAGGCACTATGGTAAAATTGGTGCCAATGATACGCGGAAGCGGTATTCCCCAGATAGAGGGCGCGGCGCGCGGCGTGGTACGCTTTAAGTGGTATGTAACTTTATGCTCTATGTTCGCGGCGTCTTTGGCGTGCGTAGTTTTAGGCTATCCCGCAGGCGCCGAGGGTCCCTCGTTAGAGATGGGCGGCTGCGCGGGAAGCGCGGTTTCGCAACTTTTAAGGCGCAACTTTATGGTGCGGAGATTGCAGATTGCCGCAGGTTCCAGCGCGGGCTTGGCGGTAGCTTTCAATGCGCCGGTAACGGGTCTTGTGTTTGCTTTGGAAGAAGCGTTCCGCTCGTTTTCGCCTCAGGTGTTCATATGCGCGGCTGTAAGCGTAGTAACTTCGCTTTTTACCCGCAACGCAATCCGCCTTGCGCTTAATCTTCCCGTAACATTTGCGTTCACAGAGTTCGAGTTTACATTTGCGTTCAACGCACAGGGCGGAATTTTCTGTCTGTGGACGGCGCTTGCTTCGTTTATTACGGCGCTTGCGGGCGTGGGCTTTTACTACCTGGTTTTCGCGTGCAAAAAGCTTTTCAGGCGCATAAAGTTTTTAAAGGGCGTAGGCAAATATATAATACCTTTCACTCTTGCGGGGGCGTTCGGGCTTATAACGGTGTATTCACTGGGCGGCGGTCATAGTCTTATTGACGCGCTTGCGACGGGCGGTTCGGGCGCAATAGATATAAAGCGCGTTTTCGGTCTGGGAATTGTGGCAAGTCTTTTTATAATCGTAATAATCCGTTTTATCACCGCAGTACTTACAATGGGTTGCGGCGTTCCCTGCGGAGTTTTCATTCCGATGCTCGCAATAGGCGCGGGTATCGGCGCGATACTTTCGCTTGCCTTTCAGAAGGGCGGAATGGACGGCGCGTATTCGGATTATCTTGTGATAATCTGTATGGCGGCGTTCTTCACCTGCATAGTAAAAGCACCCGTAACGGGCGTAGTTATGGTTTTTGAGTTGACCGGTCAGTTTGCAAATTTACTGCCCGCGATTATCGGGGTTGTGATCGGCTACCTCGTGGGTATGCTGTTTAAGACCGAAGGCATTTACGAAAAGAATCTTGCCCAGTATATCGAGGACGAAAATATTTACGACAGCTTTAAAAAAGTGCGCGTAAATATTACAGTTATGCCTCACAGCAGGGCGGAGGGAAGCAGGGTGCGTTCCATTATCTGGCCCGCTAACGGACTTGTGGTCGAGCGCGTAACCGCAGAGGGTGAGGTTGCCGTTCCCGACGGCGAAACCATACTTTGCGCGGGCGACAGACTCACTTTCGAATGTGAAACGGACAT
>JAIDOO010000046.1 GCA_029063275.1 Clostridia bacterium | reverse complement strand
ATATTATGATTATAAATATTAATTTTTTTTCAAACAGTTGCATTTTATTTTTCGGTATGTTAAAATAATTCAAATATACAGCTTTTAAAAAAATTACGGTTACGGCAATGACTAAAACCCAGAAGATAATTTTAATTTCCGCTCTCGAAGGGCTTGCCGCGCTCGCCCTTGCCGCATTGCTCGTATTTTCGCTCTGGATACTTTGCTCGCCCCAGACCATGGCGACGGCAAGCGAAAAAACGGGGAATTATTCCTTTGCGGTAACCTGTGCGGACTTACGGTATAAATACACTAAAAAGACCGACGACTTGGCGCGGTGTGTGCAGGACAGTATCCTCTGCGGAAACGATGAATTAATAGTAAAATACGGCGAAAGCTTTATAGCAAAAGACGACTTCGAAGAGGTTTGTGAAAGCCGTGGCGAGAATTTTAAAACTTACGCCTGCGGAAATATTGCGCTTTCGCAGTATAAGACAGAAAGTCTTGAAAAGGCGGTTTCAACCTGCGAAAAGGGCGGGGCGTTAAGCTTTATAAAGCTTACGGTCGCGGTAGCCGAAAGCGGAAGCGGAGAGGACAGACAAGCCTTGATTACCGCACTTGAAAACCAAACCCCAAGCGAAACTATAACAAATTTATTAAAATTATTGAATACAGGAGAATAACATGAGCAGAATTGTCAAGGAAGCGCTTACGTTTGACGACGTGTTGCTGGTACCGGCAGCGTCGGACGTTTTGCCTTCGACCGTTGATTTACACACCACGCTTTGCGACGGAATAGAGTTGAACATTCCCCTAATCAGCGCGGCGATGGATACCGTAACCGAAAGTAAGCTCGCAATCGCTATGGCGCGCGAGGGCGGTATAGGCGTTATCCATAAAAATATGACCATAGAAGAGCAGGCAATGCAGGTTGACAAGGTAAAGCGCAGTGAACACGGCGTTATCACCGATCCCTTTCATCTGACACCCGACCAGCCTGTCAGCGCGGCTTGCGACCTTATGGCAAAGTATAAAATCAGCGGCGTTCCCATTACGGAAAACGGCAAGCTCGTCGGTATTCTCACAAACCGCGATTTAAGGTTCGAAACAAATTTCAACCAGCCCATAGCAAACGTAATGACGTCGAAAAATCTCGTTACCGCGCCCGAGGGCACGTCTTTGGACGAGGCGCAGAAAATTCTCGGCAGACACAGAATCGAAAAACTGCCTATAATCGATAAAAACGGATTTTTAAAAGGTCTTATCACCATAAAGGATATTGAAAAATCAATCCAGTATCCCAACAGCGCCTGTCTCTTATACAAAACTGACGCTCACGACGACTAAATAGGAGTAGATCTCTCTT
>JAIDOO010000045.1 GCA_029063275.1 Clostridia bacterium | reverse complement strand
CTTTTAAGTCGTCGGCAGCGTCTGATGTGTATAAGAGACTGTATATGACGAATACAGAAAATTTAGACCGTGACAATAATTTATCTAACGAAACGATTTCGCCTTGGAGATTATTGACAACGATAAAACCTATTTTAGCCGACGAACTTGTAGCCAATTTAAGATTTGACAGAAGCGGAATAAGAATTGCTTTCCTCAACGGACAGAAGTTTCATTTGACAATAACTGAAATAAAGTAAATAAGCGCTCCACGCGGAGCGCTTTCATTTTATATTTAGTAAACCCCCGTTTCCTCATAATGGCAACGGGCAGGGCAAATAGCCGCGCGGAACGTTTTCTTATGATGTGGTTATAACTGTTTCCATATTTTTATACGGTTGCCGTCGTTATAATAAATGTTTACCCCTTCCACGGCGACCATCCACATAGCGCAGTCGTAGCTACTGTAATCGTCTTCTATCATAACCGCAACGCCGCCGTTATAAGTGCCGTAATATCCGCTTATCGCCACGTGTTCCGCACTTGCGTAGGGTATCAGCGGCGTTCCGTCGGGGCGCAAGGTTTCGCGCAGGCTTTGCGCGTGCGATTGCTTTATTGCCTTCTGCGTTATTACGCTCAGCGGGGCTTTTTCTGCCGGAGTAAAGTCCGCCATAATCCCGTCGTTATAATTGCTTCCGCCATTATAGTTATAGGCTATGTTCTTTAAATCTTCAAGCGAAATTATATTTGCGTCGTATGCTTGCTGTAAAGAATAAAATTCGCCTTTTGCGGTTGCTTCCGGTTGTTCGGTGCAGCCCGCAAACGCAAAAATGCAAACAACCGCAGACAGGATAAACAACGCGGTCTGTATTTTTCTGCTTTTCATATTTTACACCCCATTTTATACTGATATTATAGCATAGCAATGTAAAAAATCAAAGATTTTTTCGCGTCGCTGCCGCGCCGCAGTTTTTCTTTCGAAAAACGCATTAAAGTTTGAATACGGCGCTCAAAAACCCTTGCAAGCAAGTTTTTTCGCTTGTATTATAGCATAGAAGAAAATGCGGAGGTAGAATATACCTATGAAAAAAGACAGACGTAACGAAGCCGCGGCGGCGGACGCGTCCGACAGCATACCTCACATATGCGTTATCAACGG